>NZ_DATBMI010000226.1:0-4078 GCF_036554925.1 Pedococcus sp. | reverse complement strand
GACGCGGCTCCCCGCCGAGGAGATCACCCGGCGGCTGCCGTCGATGTACCACCAGTTCAAGGAGCTCGCCGACGTCGACATCACGGCCGAGCCGATGGAGGTCGGCCCCACCTGCCACTACGTGATGGGCGGGGTGGAGGTCGACGCGGACACCGCGGCGACGAGCGTCCCCGGCCTGTATGCCGCGGGCGAGGTCGCCGGGGGCATGCACGGCTCGAACCGGCTCGGCGGGAACAGCCTCTCCGACCTGCTGGTGTTCGGTCGCCGGGCGGGGGCCGGGGCGGCGAGCTACCTGCGGCAGCTGCGCGCCCGGCGCCCGGTCGTCGCGGAGGCCGACATCGAGAAGGCCGCCGCGACCGCCCTCGCGCCGTTCCGGGCCGACGACGGCGCGGAGAACCCGTACTCCGTGCACCAGGAGCTCCAGCAGCGGATGAACGACCTGGTCGGGATCATCCGCCGCGAGGGCGAGATCCGCGAGGCGCTCGAGCTGCTCGACGCCCTGGACGAGCGCGCGAGCTCCGTCGGGGTGGAGGGGCACCGGCAGTTCAACCCCGGGTGGCACCTCGCCCTCGACCTGCGCAACATGCTCGCCGTCTCGCGCTGCGTCGCGATGGCTGCGCTCGAGCGCACCGAGTCCCGCGGCGGGCACACTCGCGAGGACCACCCGGCCATGGACCCGCAGTGGCGCGGCGTGAACCTCGTCTGCCGGCAGGGGCCCGACGGGTCGGTGACGCTCGCGCGGCAGCCGGTGCCCGAGATCCGCGAGGACCTGCTCGCCCTGTTCGACCGGGGCGAGCTGTCGAAGTACCTCACCGAGGACGAGCTGTCCCGGTCCGACACAGCGAGGGGTGACGGCCAGTGAGCTACCAGGGCAGGTTCCGCGTCTGGCGCGGCGACAGCGAGGGCGGCGAGCTGCACGACTTCACCGTCGAGGTGAACGAGGGCGAGGTCGTCCTCGACATCATCCACCGGCTCCAGGCGACCCAGGCCCCCGACCTCGCGGTGCGCTGGAACTGCAAGGCGGGCAAGTGCGGCTCCTGCAGCGCCGAGGTCAACGGGCGTCCCCGGCTGCTCTGCATGACCCGCATGAGCACCTTCGCCGAGCAGGACACCATCACGGTCACGCCACTGCGCACCTTCCCGGTGCAGCGCGACCTCGTGACGGACGTGTCGTTCAACTACGAGAAGGCCCGCGAGATCCCTGCCTTCGCTCCGCCCAAGGACCTCCGCCCCGGCGAGTACCGCATGCAGCAGGTCGACGTGCAGCGAAGCCAGGAGTTCCGCAAGTGCATCGAGTGCTTCCTGTGCCAGAACGTCTGCCACGTGGTGCGCGACCACGAGGACAACAAGGAGAGCTTCGCCGGCCCGCGCCACCTGATGCGGATCGCCGAGCTCGACATGCACCCGCTCGACACCGCCGACCGTCGCCCCGCCGCACGCGAGGAGCACGGCCTCGGGCTGTGCAACATCACCAAGTGCTGCACCGAGGTCTGCCCGGAGAACATCCACATCACCGACAACGCGCTGATCCCGCTGAAGGAGCGCGTCGTGGACCGTCACTACGATCCAGTGGTGTGGCTCGGCAACAAGATCCGCCGCCGCAGGGGCTGAGCGGTCCGCTGACCGGCTCGAGGCTCACGCGCGACTTCTTCCACGAGGACGTCCTCGACGTGGCGCCCGCCCTGCTCGGGGCCACGGTCACGCACGCCGGAGTCACGGTGCGCCTCACCGAGGTCGAGGCGTATGCCGGGGAGAAGGACCCGGGGTCCCACGCCTACCGGGGTCCCACCCCACGCACCTCGGTGATGTTCGGCGTGCCCGGGCACCTCTACGTCTACTTCACGTACGGCATGCACTGGTGCGCCAACATCGTGTGCGGGCCGGACGGCGAGGCCAGCGCGGTCCTGCTGCGCGCCGGCGAGGTCGTCGACGGCGTCGGCGTGGCGGCCGAGCGGCGCGCCGGCATCGCCCGCCGCGACTGGGCCCGCGGCCCAGCGCGCCTGGCCACCTCTCTCGCCCTCACCGGCGAGCACACCGGTCTGGACGTCTGCAGGCCGGGGGGTCCGGTCACGTTCCACGCACCGGCCGCGCACGTGCCGGCCTCGAGGATCCGGACCGGCCCCCGGGTGGGCGTGTCCGGGTCCGGCGGCGACGGCGCGGCCTACCCCTGGCGGTTCTGGCTGGCGGACGAGCCCACGGTCTCGGCGTACCGCCCCGCGAAACCGCGTCGCAGGCGCGCGGAGGCATAGGGCAGGCTTGCACCTGTGCCGGGCACCCGGCATACCGGAGAACGAAGGAGCAATGACGACCGTGAGCAACATCCTCGACGAGCTGCAGTGGCGCGGGCTGGTGGCACAGACCACCGACGAGTCCGTGCTGCGCCAGGCACTCGCCGACGGGCCGGTCACGGTCTATTGCGGGTTCGACCCGACCGCACCGAGCCTGCACATCGGCAACCTCGTGCAGCTCATCACGCTGCGTCACCTGCAGCGGGCCGGTCACCGGGTGCTCTGCCTCGTCGGCGGGTCCACCGGGCTGATCGGCGACCCGAAGTCGACGTCGGAGCGCGACATGCACGACCCCGAGGTCGTCGCGGACTGGGTCAAGCGGATCCAGCAGCAGGTGCAGCCGTTCCTCGACTTCGAGGGCGACAACGCAGCGATCATGGTCAACAACCTCGACTGGACCGCGCCGATGAGCGCCCTGGAGTTCCTGCGCGACGTCGGCAAGCACTTCCGCGTCAACCAGATGGTCAAGAAGGACGCGATCTCCGCGCGGCTGAACACCGAGCAGGGCATCTCGTACACCGAGTTCAGCTACCAGCTGCTGCAGGGCCTGGACTACCTGCACCTGTTCCGCGAGTACGGCTGCACGCTGCAGACCGGGGGAGCGGACCAGTGGGGCAACCTGACGGCCGGGGCCGACCTCATCCACCGGGTCGAGGGCAAGCACGTCCACCTGCTGACAACGCCGCTGATCACCAAGGCCGACGGGTCGAAGTTCGGCAAGACCGAGAGCGGCACGGTCTGGCTCGACCCCGACATGATGTCGCCGTACGCCTTCTACCAGTTCTGGATCAACGCCGAGGACGCCTCGGTGATCTCCTACCTCAAGGTCTTCACCGACCGCGGTCCGGAGGAGATCGCCCGGCTCGAGCAGTCCCTGGCGGAGAAGCCGTTCCTGAGGGAGGCGCAACGGGCGCTGGCCGCCGACGTGACGACACTCGTGCACGGAGCCGAGCACACCGCGTCGGTCCAGGCCGCCTCGGAGGCGCTGTTCGGCAAGGGCGACGTGCGCAGCCTCGATGCCCGGACCCTCGCCGACGCGACGGCCGAGCTGCCCGGAGGCGACGTCTCGGTGGGGATGAGCGTGACCGACGCCCTGGTCGCCGTCGGGCTGGTCGACTCGCGCAACGCTGCACGGCGCGCCATCGGTGACGGCGGGGCCTCGGTCAACAACGCCAAGGTGACCGACCCCGAGGCCACGCTCGAGCCGGAGGACTTCCTGCACGGCCAGGTGGCCCTGCTGCGCCGCGGTCGCAAGACCCTGGCCGCGGGCCGACTGCGGAGCTGACCGCCCTGACGTGAGGCCGTGCCGGCCGTGCCGCCAGTCCGGCGGGAAGGAACAGGGACCGCCCCGGGAGTCCGGGACGGTCCCTGTCCCGTGTCCACCGGTGCGCCGTGCCTGGTGCCGGGACGCGTGCGCTGGTGGGTGTCGGTGAGGCGGGGCAGCGTTGACCTGCGGATTTGTGTTCTCGCGCCACCTCCCCCTAATGTTCTCGACGTCAGCCCGACAGGGAGGAACGGACACCACCGCGGTCACCACCGCGAAGCAGGCCGGTCCCGGGGCAGACACCACCACTCGAACGGCGTGACTCACGAGTCGCGCGCATCGGTCCGGGCCAGTCCCGGACGGTGGTCATCTCGGTGAGAAGCCAGAACAGATCAGCGAAAAGCGGATTGGGAAAAGCGAAAGCCGAGAGGGTAAATTAGAGGAGTTGCCCCGGGCGCCGAGCGGAAACGCAGAGCAAGCGGTGCGCGTCCGAACCTTGAGAACTCAACAGCGTGTCAAAAATCGA
>NZ_DATBMI010000224.1:0-11869 GCF_036554925.1 Pedococcus sp. | reverse complement strand
TTGGCCTTTGGGTGCGGCAGCGCCTAGCGTTTCGGCCATGTCGTCCCTCGAGCGCTTCTGGGCGGTGATTCCGGCGGGGGGTGCCGGCACCCGCCTCTGGCCGCTGTCCCGCGCCTCCTCCCCGAAGTTCCTGCACGACCTCACCGGCGCGGGCCGCTCGCTGCTGCAGGCCACGATGGACCGCCTCGAGCCGCTCGTCGGCGAGCGGGTCATCGTCGTGACCGGCCAGGCCCACGAGGCTGCGGTGCGCGAGCAGCTCCCCGGTCTGCCCGCGACGCAGCTGCTGGCCGAGCCCTCTCCCCGCGACTCGATGGCCGCGATCGGCCTCGCGGCAGCCCTTCTCGAGAGCCGTGACCCCGACGCGATCCTCGGCTCCTTCGCCGCCGACCACGTCATCGGCGAGCCCGAGGCGTTCCGCGAGTGTGTCCGGGCGGCCGTCGAGGTGGCCGACCAGGGCTACCTCGTGACGATCGGGATCGAGCCCACGCACCCCGCGACCGGCTTCGGCTACATCCGGATGGGCGAGTCGATCGAGGGTGGGCTCGCCCGGGCCGTCGAGCAGTTCGTGGAAAAGCCAGACTCGGCCCGCGCTGCCGAGTACCTCCAGAGCGGCCAGTTCCGTTGGAACGCAGGCATGTTCGTCGTGCGAGCGCGGGTCCTCCTGGACCTGCTGGCGACCTGGCACCCGGAACTCGCGGCCGGGCTGCGCGCCATCGCTGCCGACCCGTCGTCGCTGCCCGAGGTGTGGCCCGGTCTGGAGAAGATCGCGATCGACCACGCGGTGGCGGAGCCGGCCGCGGACGCCGGGCGGGTGGCGGTGGTCCCGGGCAGCTTCGCCTGGGACGACATCGGTGACTTCCACTCGCTGGCGGCCCTGCTCCCCGCCGGAGGGGACGGCGTGCGGGTGCTCGGCGACGAGCGGCTCGTCGAGGCCGTCGACACGACCGGGGTCGTGGTCCCCGCGGCCGGGCGCACCGTCGCCGTGGTCGGGCTCGAGGACGTCGTGGTCGTCGACACCGGTGACGCGCTGCTGGTCACCACGCGGCAGCGCGCCCAGGACGTCAAGGGGATCGTGGACACCCTCAAGGCGACCGACCGCACGCACCTGACCTGACCCTGACGCGGCGGCGGCGGCCTCAGGTCACGTCGCGCCGCTGCAGGAGGGCGGCACCGGCTGCCACGAGGGCCAGGGCCACGGCCAGGAGCCCGACCACCGGGCCCGCCGTGATGGCCTCCGCGGGAGCTCGCGGCGCGTGGGCGAAGGGCGAGAGCCGCATGACCGCCTCGGGCAGCGAGAACAGGTCGCCCAGCTCGCCGAGCAGGAGGAAGACCACCAGCGCCGCCCAGGCCACGGCTCCGAGCCGGCGCGCCAGGCCGAACAGCGCCGCGGCGAGGCCGGCGACCACCCAGACGCCGGGGACCTGGGCCAGTCCCGCGGGGACGAGCCTGCCGAGCGTGCCAGCGATGTCGCCGTTCTGGAGCCCCAGGGTCACGCTGGCGGCGGTCGCCATGACCAGCAGGAGGGCGGCCGACCCGGCCAGCGCGATGACCGTGTGGCTGGCGTACCAGGTGCGCCGTGCGGTGGCGGTCGCCAGCACGACCTCGGCGTGGCCGCTGGTCTCCTCCGAGCTGAGCCGCAGGACCGACGCGATGGCGTAGCCCGAGATGGCCAGCGCCGCGATCGAGAACTCGACGCTGAGGAAGACGTCGAGCAGCGAGCCCGTGCCCCCGAGCTTCTCGAGGAACTCGCGGGTCTGCGGGGTGACCATCTGGTCGACGTTGCTGACGATCGAGCCGAGCACCAGGCCGAGGAACGTGACGGCCGCCAGCCAGCCTGCCAGCATGGACCGCTGCAGCCGCCACGCCAGCCCCCACGGTGTCGACAGGGTGGGGCTGGCCCGCTCAGGTCCCGGCCGCGTCGGGACGATGCCCTCGCCGAGGTCCCGCCGGTCCTGGAAGGCGAAGGCCGCCCCGAGCAGCAGGGGGCTGAGCGCAAGGGGGATCAGCAGCACCCACCACCGGTCGCCGGCATACGGCCGCACCTCGACCGGCCAACCGATGGGGGAGAGCCAGCTGAGCACGCGACCCCAGCCCTCGCCGGAGACGTCGCCCACGCCTCGCAGGGCGTAGGAGGCACCGACGACGGCCGCCACGGTGCCGGCGCAGGCGCGGGCGCTCTGGGTCAGCTGGGCGACCAGGGCGGTGAGGGCGGTGAAGAAGATGCCCACCGCGGCCCAGGCGGCCCCGAAGGCGAGGGAGCTCGAGGCCTGCAGCCCGACCGCGGTGTTGCCGACAGCGGTGAGCAGCGCGGTCACGACGACGGCGACGACCGACACGATGACGCCCGCAGTGAGCGTGGCGCGCTTGCCGAGCAGGCCGGCCGTGACGAGCTCGAGCCGGCCCGTCTCCTCGTCGGTGCGGGTGTGGCGGCGCACGACCGTCATGGCGAGGAAGGCGACGAAGACCGCCCCCATGGTTCCCATCTTCCAGGTGGCGAGACCGCCCAGGCTCGACGGGTCGTGGATGGGGCCGTACATGAAGCGGGCCGCCGGCGCGGCATCGGCCGCCAGGGCCGCGGCCCGGCGCCCGGCGAGGTCGGGGTAGAGGTCGACCGTGGCGGCCACCGAGCTCGCGACGACCGCCGAGAGGATGACCGCCCACAGCGGGATGAGCACCCGGTCGCGGCGCAGGGCGAGGCGGACCATCGTGCCCGTCCCGGTGTACGGCCTCATGGCTGTGCCTTCGCCAGGCGAGCGGGCTCCCGCTCCTCCCGGTAGAGCCTGAGGAAGAGGTCCTCGAGGGACGGTGGCCGGCTCACCAGGGACTGGAGGCCGTGGCGGCCGAGGACGGCCATGGCGCCCGGCAGGCCACTCGGGTCGACGGAGCACCGGACCCTGCCGCCCTCGACGAGGAGGTCCTCGACCCCGGCGGTGGCCGCCAGCTCGCCCGCGATGCCGTCCGGCGTCGAGAGCTGGGCGTCGATCACGGTGTGCGAGAGGTGGCGCATCTCGGAGAGGGCGCCGCTCTGCACCGCCCGGCCCGCACGGATGATGGTCACGTGGTCGCTGAGGTTCTCCACCTCGGAGAGGATGTGGCTCGACAGCAGGACGGTGCGGCCCTCGGCCCGCAGCTCGCGCAGGGTGTCGCGGAAGACCTGGTCCATCAGCGGGTCCAGACCCGCCGTCGGCTCGTCGAGCAGGAGCAGTGGGGCGTCGCTGGCCAGGGCGGCGACGAGCGCCACCTTCTGCCGGTTGCCCTTGGAGTAGGCCCGGCACTTCTTGGTGGGGTCGAGGTCGAACCTCTCCACCAGGCTGGCCCGGCGGCGCTCGTCGAGCCCACCACGGAGCCGGTTGATGAGGTCGATGACCTCACCTCCGCTGAGGTTGGGCCAGAGGGCCACGTCGCCTGGGACGTAGGCGGTCCGCCGGTGCAGCTCCGCGGCGTCAGCCCAGGGATCGGCGCCGAGCACGCGCACCGTGCCGGCGTCGGCCCGCAGCAGGCCGAGGAGGACCCGGAGGGTGGTCGACTTGCCCGCGCCGTTGGGCCCGAGGAAGCCGTGCACCTCGCCCTGCTCGACCGTGAGGTCGAGGCCGTCGAGGGCGATCGTGGCGCCGAACGTCTTGCGGAGACCGCGGGTCTCGATGACGGTGCTCATGCCATTCACGATACACAGTATTCAGAAGAATCTGAATGCTCTAAAGTGGGCGCATGGCGACCCCCGCTGCCGCGGACACCGCGCGCTTCGTCGAGCGCTTCGGCTCCGCCCTGACCGCAGCAGGCTTGCCGCGCCTGCCGGCCCGCGTGTTCGCCTGCCTCCTCGCGGACGAGGACGGACGGATGACCGCTGCCGAGCTCGGCGGGGCGCTCGAGGTGAGCGCGGCCTCGGTGTCCGGTGCGGTGCGGTACCTGCAGCAGGTGCGGATGATCCACCGTGAGCGGGAGCCGGGCAGCCGGCGTGACGTGTACGTCGTCGCGGATGACGCGTGGCACGACACGATGATCAGCGCCGGGCAGGTCTACGGCCCGCTGCGCGCCGTGCTGGCCGAAGGGGTGGCAGCCGTGGGGGGGCGCCGGACCCCGGCGGGGGAGCGGCTCGCCCTGTCCGCGGACTTCCTCGACTTCCTCACCACCGAGCTCGAGGAGGTCGCCCGGCGCTGGGAGAAGCGAAGGGCCCAGCTGGCAGAGCAGCCCGCCGGGTAGCCGCACCTGGGCGGGTGAGGTTGGCCACGGGCCGCATCGCGCTGCACGCCCTCGGGACTAGGCTCCGGCGCATGGCCGACGCACCCTCCTCCCACACCGAGTCGAACCTGCCCCTCAAGCCCGTCTACGACGCGGCAGACCTCGCAGGGTTCGACCCCGACGCCGCCCTCGGTGCGCCCGGCCAGTACCCGTTCACGCGCGGCGTGTACCCCTCGATGTACACGGGGCGGCCCTGGACGATGCGCCAGTACGCCGGGTTCGGCACCGCCAAGGAGTCGAACGAGCGGTACCACGAGCTCGTCGCCAACGGCACCGGCGGGCTCTCGGTCGCGTTCGACCTGCCCACCCAGATGGGCTACGACTCCGACGAGCCGATCGCGCACGGCGAGGTCGGCAAGGTCGGCGTCGCCATCGACTCGGTCGACGACATGCGCACCCTGATGGGCGGGCTGCCCCTCGACGAGGTGTCGACGTCGATGACCATCAACGCCCCTGCCTCGACGCTGCTGCTGATGTACCAGCTCGTCGCGGAGGAGCAGGGTCTCGACGCGAGCAGGCTCGCCGGCACCATCCAGAACGACGTGCTCAAGGAGTACATCGCGCGCGGCACCTACATCTACCCGCCGAAGGAGTCGCTGCGCCTGATCAGCGACATCTTCGCCTACTGCGCCAAGGAGATGCCGCGCTGGAACACCATCTCCATCAGTGGCTACCACATGGCCGAGGCGGGTGCCACGCCCGCGCAGGAGATCGCGTTCACCCTGGCCAACGCCAAGGAGTACGTGCGCGCGGCGATCGCCGCCGGCCTCGACGTCGACGACTTCGCCCCGCGGCT
Organism: Pedococcus sp.; assembly: GCF_036554925.1. Classification (NCBI taxonomy): domain Bacteria; kingdom Bacillati; phylum Actinomycetota; class Actinomycetes; order Micrococcales; family Intrasporangiaceae; genus Pedococcus; species Pedococcus sp. The sequence continues at coordinate 6,834 of NZ_DATBMI010000224.1, read as the reverse complement.
CTCGTTCTTCTTCGTCGCCCGCACCACCCTGCTCGAGGAGGTCGCGAAGTTCCGCGCCGCGCGCCGGATCTGGGCGCGGATCATGAAGGAGGAGTTCGGCGCCCAGAACCCCAAGTCGCAGATGCTGCGCTTCCACACCCAGACGGCAGGGGTGCAGCTCACCGCCCAGCAGCCCGAGGTCAACCTCATCCGCGTCGCGCTCCAGGGTCTCGGCGCGGTGCTCGGCGGCACCCAGTCGCTGCACACCAACTCCTTCGACGAGGCCATCGCGCTCCCGACGGCCAAGGCGGCTCGGCTCGCGCTGCGCACCCAGCAGGTCATCGCGTACGAGACCGACGTGACCAAGACCGTCGACCCGTTCGCCGGCTCCTACGTCGTGGAGTCCATGACCGACGACCTCGAGGCCGCGGCGGTCGCGCTCATCGAGGCCGTCGAGGACCGCGGGGGAGCGGTGGCCGCCATCGAGCAGGGGTTCCAGAAGTCCGAGATCGAGCGCTCCGCCTACCGGATCGCCCTCGAGATCGACCACCGCGAGCGCACGGTGGTCGGCGTCAACCGCTTCGCCCTCGATGAGGAGGAGCCCTACGAGCCGCTGCGCGTCGACCCCCAGATCGAGGTCGACCAGCGCGAGCGGCTCGCCGCGCTCCGGGCCGACCGCGACAACGAGGCCGTCGAGCGTGCCCTGGAGGCGGTGCGCGAGGCTGCGCGGGGCACCGACAACGTGCTCTACCCGATGAAGGAGGCGCTGCGGCTCCGGGCCACCGGCGGCGAGGTCAGCCACGCGCTGCGCGACGTCTGGGGCCTCTACGTCCCCCGCGAGACCTTCTGACGCCCCCCGGCCGGCCCGGCCGGCCTGGCCGGCGGGCCGGTGGTGGGCCGGGCGGCGGTGGGCCGGGCGGTCCGCACCCCGTCCCTTCACCCGAGGGGCGCTCTCGGGTGAAGGGCCCATTTCTCGGGGTACCCGAGTGGCGGCGGCAGGGGGAGGCGGCGGTGCGCCGGTACAGTTCATCCCTGAGATGACTGTTAACCCCCTGCTGTTCACCCTCGGCGACAGCGTCGACGCGATCGCGGCCGAGCTGGTCGAGCTCCGCCGCGACCTGCACGCCCATCCCGAGCTCTCCCGCGAGGAGACCCGCACCACCATGGTGGTCAGCCAGCGCCTCGCAGCCGCGGGGATCGCGGTGCGGCCACTGCCCGGCACCGGCCTGATCGCCGACCTCGGCGCCGAGCAGCCTGCCTACCGGGTGGCGCTGCGGGCCGACCTCGACGCCCTGCCCGTGCGGGAGCGCACCAGCCTCGACTGGGCCTCGACGAACTACGGCGTGTGCCACGCCTGCGGTCACGACGTGCACGTCGCGGCGGTCCTGGGCGCGGGCCTGGCCCTGCGCGCGCACGAGGACGAGCTGCGCGAGCGGGGGATCGCGGTCCGGCTCCTCTTCCAGCCGGCTGAGGAGATCATCCCCGGCGGCGCCGTCGACGTCCTCGAGCACGGCGGGCTCGACGGCGTCGACGCGGCCTTCGCGATCCACTGCGACCCCAGCCTCGACGTGGGCCGCGTGGGGCTGCGCGAGGGTGCCATCACCGCCGCCGCCGACCGGGTCACCGTGCACCTGAGCGGCCGCGGCGGCCACACCTCGAGGCCGCACCTCACCGAGGACCTCACCTTCGCGCTCGCCAAGGTCATCACGGAGGTCCCTGCCGTGCTGTCCCGGCGCCTAGACCCCCGCTCCGGCCTGGCACTGGTCTGGGGCGAGGTGCACGCGGGCATGGCCAGCAACGTCATCCCGTCCTCCGGCGTCATCGCCGGCACGCTGCGCATGCTCGACCACGAGGCGTGGAGGACCGTGGGGCCGCTCCTCGAGGAGACCATCGCGGCCATCGTGGCGCCGTATGCCGTGTCCGCCCGCCTCGAGCACGTCCCCGGCGTGCCGCCGGTGGTGAACCACGCCGATGCGATCGAGGTGCTGCGCCTCGCCGCCGCCGGAGGGGGGCTGGACCCGGTCCCGACGCAGCAGTCCCTCGGCGGCGAGGACTTCGCGTGGTACGTCGCCAGCGTTCCCGGGGCGATGGCCCGGCTCGGGACACGCACCCCGGGCGGACGCACCTATGACCTGCACCAGGGCGACCTCGTCGTCGACGAGGGAGCCGTCACGGCCGGCGCGAAGCTGCTCGCAGGAGCAGTGGTGGCCGACGTCATCAAGGCCGAGACGCCGGGAAGTCCGACTGTCGCGGATTCGTAACAGTTGCGGTGTCCTCGCTGAAGGCGTCCAGGTCTCACACCGTGGACGGCTATTGTCAACCGGAGCGGCGCGGTCTGCGCCCCATCAAGCACAGAACAGGAGACAGCCTTGCGTCACACGATGAAGGTTGCGGCGGTGATGTCGGCGGCAGCGCTGGCGCTCGCCGCATGTGGTGACTCTGGCTCGACGGACACCAGTGGCGACGGCGCCACGACGTCGGGCGGCGAGAAGGTCAAGGTCGGCATGGCCTACGACGTGGGTGGCCGTGGTGACCAGTCGTTCAACGACGCCGCCGCCGCTGGCCTCGACAAGGCCAAGGCCGAGCTCGGCGTGGAGGCCAAGGAGGCCACCGCGGTCGACAAGGAGCCCGAGTCGGCCCGCGAGGAGCGCCTCCAGCAGCTCATCGACGCCGGCTACACCTCGATCATCGCCGTCGGCTTCGCCTACGCGCCGTCCGTGGCCAAGGTGTCCAAGGCCAACCCGGACGTGCACTTCGCGCTGGTGGACTCCACCGACGCCAAGGCCGACAACATCACCAACCTGACCTTCGCCGAGCACGAGGGCTCCTTCCTCGTCGGCGCTGCTGCGGCGCTGAAGTCGCAGAAGAAGCACGTCGGCTTCGTCGGGGGTGTCGGTGTCGACCTGATCAAGAAGTTCGAGGCGGGCTACAAGGCGGGCGTCCAGGCCGTCAACAAGGACATCAAGATCGACGTCACCTACCTGACCCAGCCGCCGGACTTCTCCGGCTTCGGCGACCCGGCCAAGGGCAAGACCGCGGCCGAGGGCATGTACCAGGGTGGCGCCGACGTCGTCTACCACGCCGCTGGTGGCTCCGGCGGTGGCGTCTTCACCGCGGCCAAGGCCGCTGGTGGCATGGCCATCGGTGTCGACTCCGACCAGGCCCTCACCGCCGCCCCGGAGGTCAAGGACGTCATCATCACCTCGATGATCAAGAAGGTCGACGTCGCGGTGTACGACTTCATCAAGGCCGAGTCCGAGGGCGCGTTCAAGGCCGGCGAGCAGGTCTTCGACCTCAAGGCGGGCGGCGTCGACTACTCGACGACCGGCGGCAAGATCGACGACATCAAGGCCAAGCTCGACGACTACAAGCAGCAGATCATCGACGGGAAGATCACCGTTCCCTCGAAGCCCTGACCTGGGGTTGACGACACGGCCCGGGTGGCGCGGTAGCGTGCCACCCGGGCCGTGTCGTTCCCCGACGACGGGCCCGCGGCTGCCCCGACCGCCGCTGACAGCACGAGTACCACCGCCCGCGACGATGCGGGCCAACACCAGGAGTGTGTGCCATCACTGCCTCCGCACCGCAAGCCCCCCCAGCGGCCGGAACGGACCTCGCCGTTGAGCTCGAGGGCATCACCAAGCGCTTCCCCGGCGTCGTGGCCAACAAGGACATCGCGTTCTCGGTGCGCCGTGGCACTGTCCACGCCATCGTGGGTGAGAACGGCGCCGGGAAGTCGACGCTGATGAAGATCCTGTACGGGGTCCAGCGGCCCGACGAGGGGACCATCAAGGTCAACGGGCAGGTGGTCCACCTGCACTCACCCTCCGACGCCATCGAGGCCGGCATCGGCATGGTGTTCCAGCACTTCATGCTTGCCGACAACCTCACCGTCCTCGAGAACGTCGTCCTCGGGGCGGAGAAGCTCCACGGCATCGGCGACGAAGCCCGCGCCGAGATCCGCCGGATCTCCGACGACTACGGCCTCGACATCGAGCCCGACGAGCTGGTCGCGGACCTCGGCGTGGGGCAGCGCCAGCGCGTCGAGATCCTCAAGGTCCTCTACCGCGGCGCCAAGACCCTCATCCTCGACGAGCCCACCGCCGTGCTGGTGCCGCAGGAGGTCGACGAGCTCTTCGACAACCTCCGCGAGCTCAAGAAGGAGGGCCTGACGGTCCTGTTCATCTCGCACAAGCTCGACGAGGTGCTCAGCGTCGCCGACCGCATCACCGTGATCCGCCGCGGCACGACCATCGACACGGTCGACCCGGACAGCGTCGACGCCCGCCAGCTCGCCGAGCTCATGGTCGGCTCGGAGCTCCCCTCGCCGAGCACCGAGGAGTCCACGGTCACCGACCGCCCGGTGCTCCGGGTCGAGGACCTCACCCTGCAGGGCATGACCGGGCGACCGGTGCTCGACAACATCTCGTTCACGATCCACGCCGGCGAGGTGCTCGGCATCGCCGGCGTCGAGGGCAACGGCCAGGCCGAGCTCGTCGAGGTCATCATGGGGATGCGCGAGCCCACCTCCGGGCTGGTCTTCCTCGGTGACACCGACATCTCCGACTGGGGCACCCGCGAGATCCGCGAGGCCGGCGTCGGCTACATCCCCGAGGACCGGCACCGCCACGCCCTCCTCCTGGAGGCGCCGCTCTGGGAGAACCGCATCCTCGGGCACCAGACGGAGGACCCCAACGTCCGGGGCCAGCTCATCAACGCCGCTGGGGCCAAGGCCGACACCGAGCGCATCGTCAAGGAGTACGACGTGCGCACGCCCTCGATCTACGTGACCTCCGGATCGCTCTCGGGCGGCAACCAGCAGAAGCTCATCGTCGGCCGCGAGATGAGCCACGACCCGAAGGTGCTGGTCGCAGCCCACCCGACACGCGGCGTCGACGTCGGCGCCCAGGCAGGTATCTGGGACCTCATGCGTGAGGCTCGGCGCGAGGGCCTCGCGGTGCTGCTGATCTCCGCCGACCTCGAGGAGCTCATCGGCCTCTCGGACACGATCCGCGTGATCCTGCGCGGCCAGCTGACCGGCGAGTTCGACCCCGACCAGGTCACCTCCGAGGACCTCGGTGCCGCCATGACCGGCGCGGGGGAGCGGGCCGACAAGGCCAGTGGCGACGCGCCCGCGGGCGCTGCCGGTGGGGAGCCGACCACGCGGCATACCGACAGTCACGACGAGGGAGCACCGCGATGAACGCCTTCAGCCCGAGGCGGCTGGTGCTCACGCTGGCCGGTCCGGTCCTCGCCCTGCTCGTGGCCTTCGTGGTCACCTCCCTCGTGCTCATCGCGGTCGGCGACCCCGTGGGCGATGTGTGGAGCACGCTCCTGTCGAGGCCGCTGCCGCGCCAGATGGTCAACATCGTCAACGCCGCCAGCGTCTTCTACATCTCGGCCATCGCCGTCGCCGTCGGGTTCCGGATGAACCTGTTCAACATCGGCGTCGACGGCCAGTACCGCGTGGCGGTGTTCGCCGCCGCCGTGTTCGCCGGCCAGGCGTGGCTGCCGGGCATCCTCAACGTCATCGTCGCCATCCTCATCGCCATCCTCTGTGGAGGCCTGTGGGCGGGGATCGCGGCCTGGCTGAAGGTCAAGCGAGGCGTCTCCGAGGTCATCTCGACCATCATGCTCAACGCCATCGCCACCGGCCTCGTCAGCTTCCTGCTCGGCAAGGTGCGCGACACCAGCGGCTCCGGCAGCAACGTCACCAACACCAAGGAGATCCCGGACTCCTCCAAGCTCGAGGGGCTCGCGCTGGTGCCCGGCGCCGCCAACAAGGTCTACACCCTGATCCTGCTGGCCGCGCTCGTCGGCTTCCTCTACTGGTTCGTGCTCGGCAAGACGCGGTTCGGCTTCGACCTGCGCGCCACCGGCATGTCGGAGACGGCCGCGGTCGCCAGCGGCGTGAAGGTCCCGCGGATGGTCATGAACGCCATGCTGATCTCCGGCGGCATCGCCGGCCTGGTCGGCATGCCGCTGCTGTTCGGCCAGGACTACGCCTACGGCACGACCTTCCAGGCGGGCCTCGGCTTCTCGGGCATCGCGATCGCCCTGCTCGGCCGCAACAACGCGGTCGGCATCGCCTTCGCGGCGCTGCTGTGGGCCTACCTCGAGCAGCAGTCCAACGGCCTGCAGATCAGGGCGGACGTCTCGCCCGAGCTCGTCAACATCATCCAGGGCGTCATCCTGTTCGCCGTCGTCATCGCCTACGAGCTGATCCGCCGGGCGGACATCCGGCTCGAGCAGGCCCGCGTGGCACGCGAGCTCGCCAAGCAACGGGATACCGCCACCATCGAGGAAGGAGCGCGGGCATGAGCGCCGCCGGCCTGTCCGTGGGCACGACCGCGACCACCACCCCGCCGCCCCCGACGAAGCGCCGCCGGCTCAGCCCCGCCATGCTGTCCCTGGGGTTCGCCGGAGTCGTCCTGGTCATCTCCGTCCTGAGCGTCGTCACCGGTGCCGAGGACATCGCCTCGTCCGGCGCCATCGCCGCGGCCATCGGCCTGGCGGTCCCGATCGGCCTGGCCGGTCTGGGCGGCCTGTGGTCGGAGCGGGCCGGCGTGGTCAACATCGGCCTCGAGGGCATGATGATCCTCGGCACCTGGGGCGCGGCCTTCTGCGCCGTCGAGTGGGGGCCGTGGGCCGGCATCGTCGGCGCCATCGTCGGAGGCGTCGTCGGCGGTGCGATCCACGCGGTCGCCACCGTGGTCTTCGGCGTCGACCACATCGTCTCCGGTGTCGCGCTCAACATCATCGGCGCCGGCCTGGCGAAGTACCTCGCAGCCCGGTTCTTCACCGGTATGCCCGGCGGTGGCCCGACCCAGTCGCCGCCGCTGCCGGAGCTGCCCA
>NZ_DATBMI010000177.1:0-8357 GCF_036554925.1 Pedococcus sp. | reverse complement strand
GCCAGCATGACGATGACGGCCGGCGCACACAGCAGCAGGCCCAGCCGGCGCTCGGCGCGTTTGCCTTCGCTGTAGCGCTTCCGGGCGATCTCGGTGCCGCGGTCCGCGCCGCCGCCTTCCTCCCGTCGCTCTGCCTCGGCGCCTGCCGCCGTGGGTAGGTTGGTGCTCACGGCAGGATCCCCTTCCCGTCAATGGCTTCCTGGATGAGGTCGTTCAGCTCCGCCGTGCTCTGCTCCGGCTCGATGGCCGACGGCGGCGACAGGTTCGTGGAGACGAGCGTCGAGATGTTCTGGTAGATCGGCGTCACCGGACGCGGCACGGCGTTCTCGAGCTCCTTGAGCATGGCTTCGTACATCGGGTAGTTCTTCTGGAACTCCGGCTCCTCGAAGACCTCCTTCAGCACCGGCGGGTCACCGGCCTCGAGGGAGGTCTGCAGCTGGTGCTCCGCGTTGCGCAGGCACATGGCCGCCTCGAAGGTCTCCTCGGGGTGGCGACTGTAGGTGCTGATCGCGTAGTTCATCCCGCCGAGCGTGACCTTGGGGTCCTCCCCCTCCTTCACGGTGGGGAACGGCGCGTAGCCGAGGTCGTCGGCGACCTCCTTGCTCTTGGGGTCGGTCTCCCCGGCGGTCCGCATGGCACTGAGGACGTACGGCCAGTTCAGCGCGAACGCCGCCCGGCCGGCCTGCAGGTCGGCGAAGACCTCGGGCTCCTGGGCGTTCGAGAGGGACTCGCTGGTCAGCCCCGAGGTCGACAGCTTGTTCAGGAGCGTGAGGCCCTGCACCGCCTTCTCGTCGAGGGTGGCCTGGGTGCTGTCCTCGTTGACGAAGCTGGCGCCGTAGGCGTTGAGCATGTTGTTGACGTTCACGACGTAGCCCTCGTACTGCGCCGCCGTGAAGGCGATCTGGTACGTCTTGCCCTCGTCCTTGAGCTTCTGCGCCGCAGCCATCAGCTCGTCCCAGGTCGCGGGCGCCTCCGGGACCAGGGACTTGCGGTACCAGAGCAGCTGCACGTTGGTGTGCTTCGGGACCCCGTAGAGCTTGTCCTTCCACCTGGCGGTCTCGAGAGGCTTCTCGAGGGTGCCCTCGGTCGCCTGGGTCGCCTTGTCGCCCGTGAGCTCCCGGATCCACCCTGCTTCCGCGAACTCGGCCGTCCAGGTGACGTCCATGCCGAGCAGGTCCATGCCGGTGTCCTGGGCGGCGAGCCGCCGGACGAACTGCTCCCGCTGGCCGTCGGCGTCGCTCGGGAGGAGGTTGCCGACGATGGTGTACTTGCCGGCCGCCTCCTCGTTGCAGGCCGCGATGATCTTGTCGAAACCTGCGCCGCTTGCCCCGCCGTAGAGGTTGACCACCGTGCCACCCTCCTCGCCCCCGCAGGCCGCCAGGACGGGCACCAGGATCGCGCCCGCCGACACGGCCGCCAGCCGTTTGCGCGCTTGTCGATGGCGTCGTTCCACGCTTTCGGACATCGTCGTCCTCCTCAGGGGGCGCATGTGACCTGCGTCACGCAGGTCTCGCGGTCACCTCAACCTAGGGCCGGGCCCCCTGCGGCGCAACAGATCGCGACAGATCGCAACACAGTCATCACACGCCTCACGTGGCGGCCAACCGCGCCTTCTCCGTCTCGACGTCGAAGTCGGCTGCCGGCCAGTGCGGGTCCATCGCGCGCAGGTGCTCGAGGACGAGGTTCTGCACCGCCAGCCGGGCGTACCACTTGCGGTCGGCCGGGACCACGAACCAGGGGACGTCGGGGGTCGAGCACTTCTCCAGAGCCGCTTGGTAGGCCTCCTGGTAGTGGGGCCAGCGCTGGCGCTCGTCGATGTCGCCGGGGTTGAACTTCCAGTGCTTGTCCGGGCGTTCGAGCCGCTCCATGAGCCGGGCCTTCTGCTCGTCGCTCGAGATGTGCAGCATCACCTTGACAACCGTCGTCCCCGACTCCACGACCGACTTCTCGAAGGCGTTGATCTGGGCGTACCGCCGCGACCACGTCGCGCGGGGCACGAGCTCGCGCACGCGGGCGATGAGGACGTCCTCGTAGTGCGACCGGTCGAACACCCCGATCTGCCCGGGGGCGGGCAGGGCGCGCCGGATGCGCCACAGGAACGGGTGCTTCCGCTCCTCCGCCGTGGGTGCCTTGAACGCCGTGTAGCTCACCCCCTGCGGGTCGAGCTCGCCGACGACGTAGCGCATGATGCCGCCCTTGCCGGAGGTGTCCATGCCCTGGATCACCAGCAGCAGCGAGCGGGTGCCCCCGTTCTTGGACTCGGCGTAGAGCCTCTCCTGCAGCTCGCTCGCCTCGTCGGCGAGGGCCGGCATCAGCTCCTTGGCCGCAGCCTTGTCACCGTCGAAGGCCGGCGTCGACCGCGCATCGAGGTCGAAGAGGCTGAAGCCGGCGCCGACGCGCAGCGCCTCGGTGAACGACGCGGACTCGATGGGTCGAGGTGCGGCCACGGGGGTCGGCTCCGACGGCGCCCTTCTGCCGGCGCCTCTCCGCGCGCCCCCGCCCTTGGCCTTGCCAACGGCCTTGGCCTTGTCCGCGGCCTTGCCCTTGCCAACGGCCTTGGCCTTGTCAACGGCCTTGCCCTTGCCCCCGGCCTTGCCCTTGCCCTTGCCAGTCCCCGACGTCGCTTTCTTGGCCATGGGGCATCGTGGCATCACCCCTGGCCGTGCGCGACCTCTCCGGAGCCCTCCCGTGCCAGCGCCGTGAGCCGGGACAGCGCCCGGAAGTACTTCTTCCGGTAGCCGCCCCGCAGCAGCTCGGGTGTGAAGAGCTCGCCCAGCGGGTGACCGCTGGCGAAGACCGGGATGTCCGCGTCGTAGAGCCGGTCGGCGAGGACCACGAGGCGCAGCGCCACCATCTGGTCCGAGACCGGCCGCACCTTCTGCCAGCCGACGGCGCCGACGCCGTCGAGCAGCGCGCGGTAGCGGCTGGGGTGCACTTGGGCCAGGTGCCTCGTGACGTCGACGAAGTGGTCGCAGACGCCGCCCGAGGCCTCCACGCGCTCGAGCACCTCCCCGTCGCTGAGCGGCGCGGGGCTCTGCACGCTGCCGCGGTGGCGGTAGTCCTCCCCGTCGACGGTGAGGACGTCGAACCGCGCCGACAGCGCCTGGATCTCGCGCAGGAAGTCCTCCGCCGCGAACCGCCCCTCGCCCAGCGCGTCCGGCAGGGTGTTGGACGTTGCGGCGAGGGCCACTCCGGACTCGGCCAGCCGGGTCAGCAGGGTCGCCATCAGCACGGTGTCGCCCGGGTCGTCGAGCTCGAACTCGTCGATGCAGACCAGCCGGTGACCCTGGAGCACCTCGACGGTCTGGGCGAAACCGAGCGCGCCCACGAGGTTCGTGAACTCCACGAACGTGCCGAAGGCCTTCGGGCCGGGAGCGGCGTGCCACAGGCTGGCGAGCAGGTGCGTCTTGCCGACCCCGAAGCCCCCGTCGAGGTAGACCCCCCGTGAGGGCTGGGGTTTGCCGCTCCCCCGCCGCCACCATCGGCCTCCGGCCCCTCTGGCGTCGTCGACGCGCGCGGCCAGCCCCGCGGCATACGCCTCGAGGCGCTGGACCGCGGCGCCCTGGCTCGGCTGCGCCGGGTCGGGGCGATAGGTGGAGAACCGCTCGGTGTCGAAGCGAGGCGGCGGGACGAGCTCGCGGACCAGCCGGTCACGGTCCGGGCGAGGCTCGCGCGCGGTGATCGACGGGGGCACACCGGCAGCGTAGTGACTGGCACACTGCGGCCATGCGCCTGCTCCTCGACGAGACCGGAACCCTCGCCCCCGGCGCGTCCGTCGACCGCGAGGCACTGGCGCGGCTGTACGCCCCGCCCGCGGCCGAGTGGCTGCGCGTGAACTTCGTGTCGACCCTGGACGGGGCTGCGTCGGGGCCGGACGGTCTCAGCGGCTCCATCAACACCGAGGCTGACGGCGTCGTGTTCGACCTGCTGCGCCGGCTCAGCGACGTCGTGCTGGTCGGGGCGGGCACGGTGCGGGCCGAGGGCTACCAGCGGCTCCGTGAGGAGGATGGCGGTGCGCCGCCGCTCGCGGTCGTGAGCAACAGCGGGCGTATGCCGCCGGCCCTCCTGCGTGCCGCGCCGGACCGGGGTGGGGCGCTGCTCATCACCCGGGAGGCCGCCGAACCAGCGCACCTGGCAGAGGCGCGCGACGCCCTCGGCGACGACGCGGTGATCCTCTGCGGGCGCGACGAGGTGGACCTGGCGCAGGCACGGCGGGCCCTGGCGGCGCGCGGGCTGCGGCAGGTCCTCTCGGAGGGCGGGCCCAGCCTGTTCAGCTCCCTGCTCGCGGCCGGTGCGGTCGACGAGCTCGACCTGACCTGGGTGCCCGCGCTCGTCGGGGGTGGCGCCCGGCCGCGCATCACCGCCGGCGCGGACCTCGACGTCGCCCTGACCCCGATGGCGATGGTGGAGGCCGAGGGCACGGTGATAGGCCGCTGGCGGGTGCTGCCGTAGGTCGCCCCCTAGGACGAGACGAACTCGCGCACCGCCGACTCCCAGCGCTCCGGGTCGGTGTTCCACTCCTTGCAGTGCCGGGCGGTCTCCCACGGCTCGAACCACACCAGGTCGGGCCGCGCCTCGGCGAGCTGCTCCGACGGACCCACCGGCACGAACTCGTCATCGAGGGAGTGGATCAGCAGGATCCGGTGCCGCAGCTCGTCCGCCCTCGCCACCCAGTTGGTCTTCGCCACGTCGACCGCGTCGTGCACCCCGACCAGCCGCCGCGCCCAGCGCTTGCCCATCAGGCTCCTGCTGAGCGTGCCGACCGGCGCGGGCACGCCGTGCTCCCGGGCGTGGAAGGCGAGGACGTCGTTCCAGTCGATGACGGGGGCGTCGAGCACGACGTGGCTGACGTGCCCGGTCAGCCAGGAGCGGTCGAGGGTCTGCAGCACGATCGCCCCGCCCATGGACCACCCGACCAGCACCAGCTCCCGCGCCCCTTCCTGCACGGCGTACAGCGCGGCGTCCTCGATGTCGCGCCACTCCGACAGGCCCAGGTTGTAGCGCCCGTCCGGGCCCCTGGGCGCCCCGATGTCGTTGCGGTAGGAGGGGATCAGGACGTTCAGGCCGCTCTCGCGCAGCGGGGTCACCGCCCTGAGGCACTCCTCGCGCCGGGCGCCCCGGCCGTGGACGAGGATCGCCCACCGGGTCGTCGGGAACTCAGCCTCGACGACCCACGCAGGGGTCGGGCCGAGCTCGGTGAGGATCTCCACGTGCCGCGTCGGCAGCCCCAGGGAGCGGTCCGGAGCAGAGCCGAAGTAGTACTGGTTCCATCGGGCGAAGCCGGGTGCCAGCCGCCCGTGGTCGAGGCCGAGCAGCTCGCGTCGCACCCGGCCCGCCTCCTCGTCGACCTCGATCACGTCGCCGACGCGGCAGTGGCCCTGCGCGTCGTCGAGCCACAGCCCGTACCGCCCCGGGGCGGCCGTGTCGGGGGTGAGGCCCAGGGTGAGGCTGCTCTCGTCCACGGCGTGGATCTGCGTGTCGGCAGGCTTCTGCTTGTCGGGGGTGAGGGCGCGCCGTGCGACGTAGACGGCGGCGCTGATCGACGACAGAGCGCCCAGGGCCGTCACCGTCCCGCCGGTGACGGCAGCGCCGACTGCGGCCCGGCGGACGAGGTCGCGGCTGGGAGCCATGGCGGCTAGCGGTCCGCGCCGAGCACGTCGGCGAGGTCGAAGCTGACCGGCTCCTCGAGCTGCTCGTAGGTGCACGACTCGGGGTCGCGGTCCGGCCGCCAGCGCACGAACTGCGCGGTGTGACGGAAGCGCACGCCCTCCATGTGGTCGTAGCGCACCTCCACGACCCGCTCGGGCCGCAGTGGCGTGAACGACAGGTCCTTGCCCGCGGCCCACCGGCTCTGCTCCGAGCTGCGGGGGGTGCGCGTCCCTGCCTCCTGCTCCGCCCACGCCCACGGATGGTCGTCGAAGGTCGTGACCAGGGGCTGGAGCTCCTCGAACAGCTCGCGCCGTCGGGCCATCGGGAAGGCGCCGATCACGCCGACGCTCATCAGCGTGCCGTCCGCGGTGTACAGCCCGAGCAGCACGGAGCCGATGGCGTCGTCGCCGCTCTTGTGGGTCCGGTACCCCGCCACCACACAGTCGGCGGTGCGCTCGTGCTTGACCTTGAGCATCACGCGCCTGTCCGGCTGGTAGGTGAGGTCACGCGGCTTGGCGATGATCCCGTCGAGCCCGGCGCCCTCGAACTGGTGGAACCACTCCTTGGCCACGGCCGGGTCGTCAGTGGCCCGGGTGAGATGGATCGGCGCCTCGACGCCCTCGAGTGCCTCCTCGAGCAGCGCCCGGCGCTCCCCGAACGGCCGTTCGGTGAGGTCGTCGTCGCCGAGCGCCAGCAGGTCGAAGGCCACGAAGTGTGCGGGCGTCTCGACGGACAGCTTCCTGACCCTGCTGGCGGCCGGGTGGATCCGCTGCTGCAGCAGCTCGAAGTCCAACCGGTCGCCGGTCGGCCCGATCACGACGATCTCCCCGTCGACCACGCACTTCTCCGGCAGGCTGGCCCGGACGGCCTCGACGACCTCCGGGAAGTAGCGGGTCATCGGCTTCTCGTTGCGGCTCCCGATCTCGACGGTGTCGCCGGAACGGAAGACGATCGAGCGGAAGCCGTCCCACTTCGGCTCGTAGAGGTAGTCGCCCTCGGGGATCGCCTTGACCGGCTTGGCCAGCATCGGCGAGACCGGCGGGATCACCGGAAGTCCCCACGCGGCATCCCGCTCGGCCTTGGGTGCGAGGTAGTCGCCGTCCTCGCGGTCCTTGCGGCGCTTGCTCGGCTGCACCCGCGGCGGCTCGCCCGGCATCTTGGGGTAGTCGGGCGGGAAGTTGAGCTCCCCCAGCCCGCGCTCGTGGACATCCTTGTCCCACAGGGCGATGGCGTTGGCCACGTCGCCCACGTGGGCCGGGTCGTCGATACCCTCCCAGGCGTCGCCGCGTTGCCTGACGAGGTCGGCAACCGTGCGGATCGTCAGCTCGCGCGGGTCGACGTCGCGCAGCTCGTCCCAGGTGACCGGGGTCGAGACCGGCGCCCCGGCCAGGGGTCTGGGGCTGTAGGCGGAGGCGATGGTCCGGTCGCGGCAGGCCTGGTTGAAGTCGACGAAGACGCGCTCGCCGCGCTCCTCCTTCCACCACGCGGTGGTGACGAGGTCCGGCAGTCGGCGCTCCAGCTCGCGGGCGACCCCGATGACGCCGTGGCGGACGTCGAGGAACTCGTGGGTCGGGCTCACGCGGGCGTAGACGTGCACGCCGCGGTTCCCGGAGGTCTTGGGCCAGGCGGTGAGCCCGAGCTCGCCGAGCACCTCACGGAGCGCGTATGCCGCCTCGACCGCGTCCGTGAACGTGCGGCCGGGCTGGGGGTCGAGGTCGATGCGCAGCTCGTCGGGGTTGTCGGGCTGCTCGGCGCGCACCGGCCACGGGTGGAAGGTGACGGTGTTCATCTGCGCTGCCCAGATGGCCGTGGCGACCTCGTCGATGACCAGCTGGTGGTGACGGCGCCCGGAGGGGTAGGTGCACATCACGGTCCGGGCCCACTCCGGCAGGCCCTTGGGTGGGTTCTTGTTGTAGAACTCCTCGCCCTCGATGCCCTCGGGAAACCGCTGGAGGGTCACCGGCCGGCCGCCGACCGCCCGCAGGAACGGGTCCGCGACCGCGATGAAGTACTCGGCGAGGTCGAGCTTCGTGATGCCGTCAGCGGGCCACATCAGCCGCTCCGGGCTGGAGACCCGCACCTCACGAACCCCGTCTGGGCCCCCGGGGACCTCCAGTACCGTCGCCGCAGCCATGAGCCGCAGCCTAGACCGGGACCCACGGCGCCGCGCGGACCTTACGGGAGGGTGACGTCACCGGCGACGGCGCTGCGCGCGGGAACCAACCTGCCGCTCCTGCTGTTGTGGGTAGTGCCCCCACGCGAAAGGCTGGAGCCGTGAGCATGAAGAAGACCGACCGCGAGTACGCCGTTCAGAAGACCGACGAGGAGTGGCGCTCCGAGCTCACCCCGGCGGAGTACCAGGTGCTGAGGGAGGCCGGCACCGAGCGCCCGTTCGTCGGCGAGTACACCGACACCAGGACCGAGGGCGTCTACGCCTGCCGCGCGTGCGGCGCGGAGCTGTTCACGTCCGGGACGAAGTTCGACAGCCACTGCGGCTGGCCGTCGTTCTACTCGCCGCTGGCAGGTGACCGGGTGGAGTACGTCGAGGACCGGACCCTCGGGATGAAGCGCGTCGAGGTCCGGTGCGCCAACTGCGGCAGCCACCTCGGCCACGTCTTCGAGGGCGAGGGCTACAACACGCCGACCGACCAGCGCTACTGCATCAACTCGATCTCGATGACGCTGCGCCCGGCGACCCGCCTGACCTG
>NZ_DATBMI010000053.1:0-26581 GCF_036554925.1 Pedococcus sp. | reverse complement strand
CGTAGGAGTGCAGGAGGCACACGCCGATCGTCGTGATCCCGCGGTCCTTGAACCAGCGCGCGGCGGCGACGGCCTGCTCCTCGTCGAACGGGCGGATCTCGTTGCCCTCGAAGTCGAGCCGACCGCCCACCGTCTTCACGTAGTCGGCCGGGACGATGCGCGGCGGCTTGACCCAGAAGTAGGAGTTGCCGTAGCCGTCCGGGACCGCCTGCCGGGCGATCTCGAGCATGAACTCGTAGCCCTCGCTCGTGATGAAGCCGAGCTGCTCGACCTTGCCCTCGAGGAGCTTGTTCGTGGCGACGGTGGTGCCGTGGCAGACGGCCGTGACGTCGGCGCCGGTGGCACCGAGCATGCCGAGCACCTTGTGCACGCCGTTGATGAAGCCGTCGGCCGGGTTGCTCGGGGTGGAGGGGGTCTTGGTGGTGAGGAGCTCGCCGGAGTCCTCATCGAAGGCCACGACGTCGGTGAACGTGCCACCGGTGTCGATGCCGATGCGGATGCGGCGTGGCTGCGTCGGCGCTGCGGACATTCGCGCTCCTGTGGTCAGGTGGGTCGGGGTGGTTCGCGGGGTTTCGCTCGCGACGATTCAACCCGTGTGGCCCGTGCGTTTCGTTGGCACAACCTGCCAACGGATCGTCCGGAAGGCCCCAACCCTCACCAGCCGTGCTGCGCCGGGTCAGCCCTCGCCGAACCGCCCCCGGGCGTCGTGCGGGATGAGGGGCTTCTCGGCGCGGGCCCTCAGCTGCTGCACCGCCCAGGTGTTGCCGTCGGGGTCGCTGAAGCCGAAGAACGTGCCTCCGTCGCGCTCGTCGAAGACCGTGATCTCGCTGCACTCCACACCGCGGCCCACCAGCTCCTCGCGGGCGGCCGCGGCGTCCGAGACGACGAGTTGGAGCCCGCGCATCGAGCCGGGCGCCATCTCGCGCTGGGCCGGCAGGTTGCCCACGACGATCGAGCACCCCGACCCGTGCGGGGTCAGCTGGGCGACGTCCATGTGCTCGTTGACGGTGTGGTGGTCGAGGTTGAAGCCGACCTGGTCGCGGTAGAACGAGATGGCGCGGTCGAGGTCGCTGACCGGGAGCAGCACGACTTCCAGGGTCCAGTCCATGGGGGCAGTCTGGCCCGGTCGCCCTCCGGGTGCGAGGCGGGCATCCCGGTGCAAAGGTGCAGACCATGACAAAGCCGTCACGCGCTGCGCTCACCGCCGCGGCCCTCGCCCTCACCCTGGTGCCGCTCGCCGGCCCCGCCCGGGCCGGGGGCGAGCACCCCCGCGCCCACCACGAGCTCTCCTGGGAGCTCCTCGACACCCCGGCGGACACCGCCCGTCTGCGCGGGCTCGCGCCGGTGGGCGCCAGGGTGGTGTGGGCCAGCGGCAGCGAGGGCACGGTCCTGCGCTCGACGGACGCGGGCCGGAGCTGGTCCTCGGTGGGCCCGCCCGGCACCGGCTCCCTGCAGTTCCGCGACATCGAGGCCAGCAGCGCCGAGCGCGCGGTCGTGCTGTCGATCGGCCCGGGCGAGGAGTCCCGCGTCTACGTGACCGACGACGGCGGCCACACCTGGGCGGAGTCCTTCCGCAACACCGATCCCGCTGCCTTCTACGACTGCCTGACGTTCACCACGCCCCGGGTCGGCTACGCGATGTCCGACCCGGTCGACGGCCGCTTCCGGGTCATCCGGACCCGCGACGGCGGGCACAGCTGGGAGGTCATGGACAGCACCGGTATGCCGCCGGCGCGCGACGGCGAGTTCGCCTTCGCCGCGAGCGGCACGTGCCTCCAGAGCGACGCTGCCGGCAACCTCCACCTCGCCACCGGCGGGGTCGACCCCGCCCGGGTCTTCACCAGCCGTGACGGCGGCGACACCTGGACGGTCGCGGACTCGCCCGTTGCGGGTGGCCCGTCGGCCGGCATCTACTCGCTCTCGTTCCAGGGCCGTCGCGGCGTGGCGGTCGGCGGCGACTACGCGGCGCCCGAGGCCGCCGAGGGCAATGCCGCGTGGACTGCGGACGGAGGGCGCACGTGGCACACCCCGCGTGGCACGGGTCTCGGCGGCTACCGGTCCGGGTCGGCCTGGGCCGGCCGGTCGTGGCCGGGCCGGTTCGGGAGCCACCCCTCGCGGACCGGCGGGACGGTGCTCGCCGTGGGTCCGACCGGCTCGGACGTCAGCCGCGACGGTGGCCGGTCGTGGTCGGCGTTCGACACCGGCAGTTTCGACAGCGTCGAGTGCGTCGCCAGCGGCCCCTGCTACGCCTCGGGAGAAAAGGGCCGCGTGGCCGTCCTGCGCGCTCGCTGACCCGCCCTTTCCGCACCTGTTGCCCGAAACCCACCGCAGGCGGCCCGGATCCGGGTCGCGGCGGTGGGTTTCGGGCGATCAGTGGGGAGGGTCAGTGCTCGAACGGCGACTCGGCGGGCCGCTCGAGGTCCTCGCGGTGCTTGCGGATCAGGTCGAGGTTGCGGTCACGCAGGTGGTCGAAGCCCTGCTTGATGTTCGACCCCGGCGTCAGGGAGCGCAGCCCCTCGGCCGGGTCGAGGAGGGCCGAGACCCAGCCCTCGTGGCTCGCGGCCTTGGCCACGATGTGGCCGATCGGCGTCACGATGTGCGAGTTGCCGAAGTACAGCACCCCCGCCGGGTCGATGCCCGTGGCGTTCGCGCCGACCACGAAGACGTGGTTGTCGTAGGCCCGGGCCCGGGAGGTCAGCTCCCAGACATCGGCACTGCGGAGCAGGGCGGACGGACGCAGGATGACCTCCGCGCCCTGCACGGCCTGGATGCGCGACAGCTCCGGGTAGTCGCCGTCGAAGCAGATGATCATGCCGAGCCGGCCGAGGTCGGTGTCGCACACCGCGACCGTGTCCCCCGGAGTCACCCAGCCGCCGTGCTCGACGTGCTCGCTCCAGAAGGGATGCGTCTTCCGGTAGATCCCCAGCACCTCGCCCTGCGGGTCGATGAGCACCGAGCTGTTGTAGACCACTCCGCGCTCGGGCCCGCGCTCGTAGGTGCCCACGCAGATGTGGATGCCGAGGTCACGAGCCACCGCGCGGATCGGGTCGACCACCGGCCCGGGCAGCTCGGAGACGAGGTCCCACAGGTCCTCCGTCGAGCAGTCGGGCGTGAAGCCGGTGGTGGCCGTCTCCGGCAGCACGACGAGCTCGGCTCCGGTGTCCGCCACACAGCGGCGGGTGAAGTCCACGCACTTGTCGAGGTTCTTGCGCACCACCTCCGGGGACAGCGGCCCCGGGACGGGTGCGATCTGCACTGCTGCTGCGGTGAACGCGCGCATCACTTGCCTCCGATCGCCCATCCGACGACGACACCGACCAGGGCGAGCGCCCCGCCGGCCAGGACACCGAGGGCGAAGCTGCGACCCTCGAGGGCTCCGCGGACACCGGGAGCCGCGCCGCCGGCATACACCGCTGGAGCGGGGACGCCGGCTCCCGCCGGAACGGGCGCGACCCCGGCAGGCACACCGGCAGGCACGGGTGCCGGGGCGACCAGGACGCCGGCGATGTCGTTGTCGACGGCGGTGAAGAACTGCCCGGCCATCTTCTTGGTGACCCCCGCCAGCATCCGCTGCCCCACGCCCCCGATGACGCCGCCCACGGCCGCGTCCGCGTCGTAGGTGAGGTCGGTGCCGCCGTTGGCCGAGGGTGCGAGGCGGACCCGCACGTCGGCGTCGACGGTGCCCGGTGCTCCCGCTCCCTTGGCCTTGAGGGTGAAGGCCGCCGGGTGCTCCTGCTCGGTGAGGTGCACCTGGCCGTCGTAGGTGCCCTTGATGGCGGCGACGCCGGCGGTGACGGTCATGGCGTACTGGTGCGGGCCGATCTCGGTGAGCGACTCGCAGCCGGGGAGGCAGCGGGCCAGCGACCCCGGGTCGTGGAAGGCGTCCCAGACCTTGTCGGGCGGGGCGGCGAGCGAGGCGGTGCCGGAGATCTTCATCGGGCGGGCTCCTTGTGGGGGGACTGCTGCGCGGTCGGTGCGCCGGCAGGGGGGACGGTGTGCGGGTGCTTCAGGGAGGGCAGGTCGCCGGCCGCGTGCCGCTTGCGCAGCTCCCACAGCTCGACGGGGGAGATGGGCATCGCGGTGATGGGGAAGCCCTCGGCGTCCTCGATGGCAGACGCGACCACCGCGCTCACCGGGATGCAGCCGGCCTCGCCGGCGCCCTTGATCCCCAACGGGTTCAGCGGCGACGGCGTCTCGAGGTGGTCGGCCTCGACGTGGGGCACCTCGGAGGCGTACGGCATGAGGAAGTCCATGAACGAGGCGTTGAGCAGCTGCCCCGACTCGTCGTAGACCATCCGCTCGTACAGCGCCCCGCCGACTCCCTGCGCGACCCCGCCGTGGACCTGGCCCTCGACGATCATCGGGTTGATCATCGTCCCGCAGTCGTGGATGACGCAGTAGCGCAGGATCCGGATCTCGGCCGTCACCGGGTCGGTCTCGACGACCGCGGCGTGCATGCCGTTGGCGAAGGTCGCCTGGGTGGGGGAGTAGAAGTCGCGGCCCTCGAGCCCCGGCTCCTCGTCGTCGGCCACGGGCGGCTTGTCCGGGTCGAACGTCCCGGCGAACTGCGTGGCTGCCTTTGCGGCGTCGTCGAAGGCGTACCGCAGCGGGTTCGACAGCACCGCAACGGTTCCGAGGGGCATCGACGTCGTCGGCGCGCCCTTGACCTGGACCCGGCCGTCGACGATCTCGAGGTCGTCCTCGGCCACCTCGAGGGCATCCGCCGCGATCCGCAGCGCCTTGGCCTTGACGTTGCGGGCGGCGAGCGCGATCGCGTTGCCGCTCATGACCGCCGCGCGCGAGGCGAAGGTGCCGACGGCGTAGGCCATCCGGCGGGTGTCGCCGGTGGTGACGTGGACGTCCTCGATGGGCACGCCGAGCTCGTCGGCGACGATCTGGGCGAAGGCGGTCTGGTGGCCCTGGCCCTGGGTCGTCAGCCCGGTGGCGACGTTGACCCGGCCCGAGGTCTCGATGGTGATGTGGCCGCCCTCGTAGGGACCGACGCCGGTGCCCTCGACGTAGCAGCCGATCCCCAGCCCGACCTTCCGCCCGGCCGCCCTGGCCTCCTCGCGGTACGCGGCGAAGTCGTCCCAGCCCACGAGCTTCTTGAGCTTGGCCAGGCTGGCGGGGAAGTCGCCGGAGTCGTACTTCAGGGGCCGGCCGTCCTGGAACAGCAGGCCGTGGTCGTACGGCATCTCCTCGGGGAGGATGAAGTTGCGCGAGCGTACCTCGGCGCGGTCGAGGCCGAGGTGGTCGGCGATGGCGTCCATGGTGCGCTCCATCGCGAAGACACCCTGGGGCCGGCCGGCGCCGCGGTACGGCGTGACCAGGACGGTGTTCGTGTAGAGCGACCAGAACTCGCAGCGGTACGCGCCCGGCTTGTACGGCCCGAGCAGCTGGGTCGAGGTGATGATCGGGACGATGATGCCGTACTGCGTGTAGGCGCCGTTGTCGTGCCAGAACCGCACGTCGAGGCCGAGGATGCGGCCCTCGTCGTCGAAGCCGACGGTGACCTCCTGGAGCTGGCCCCGCTCGTGCGCCGAGGAGATGAAGTGCTCGCGGCGGTCCTCGGCCCACTTCACCTCGCGGTCGAGCAGCCGGGCGGCCCACGGGACCAGCACCTCCTCGGGCCAGGGGTGCATGATCTTGACCCCGAAGCCACCGCCCACGTCGGGGGCGATGCACTCCACCTTGGCCAGCGGCAGGTCCAGCTTGGCAGCCACGGCCGCGCGCACGCCGGTCGAGGTCTGGGTGGAGGAGTAGATCCGCAGCTCGCCGTCCTCGGCGTTCCACCGCGCGTAGACGCCCTTGCCCTCCATCGGCATGCACGCGCTGCGCTCGATCGACAGGTCGAGGGTCAGGGTGTTCGGCGCCGACGCGAGGGCCTGGTCGACGTCGCCGTTCTGCTGCACCATGTGCGCTGCCACGTTGCCGGGCACGTCCTCGTGCACCAGTGCCGAGCCGTCGCGCGCGGCCTCGATGCCGACGACGACCGGCAGCGTCTCGTAGTCGACGCGGATCCGCTGGCAGGCGTCCTCGGCCAGGTAGCGGTCGCGTGCGACGACCATGACGACAGGCTCGCCGACGTGGTTGACCTCGTCCTTGGCCAGCGCGTAGCCGGTACGTCCGTGGGTGAGCGTCGGGTGCGGGATGAGCAGCGGCAGCGGCTCGCCCACCTTCCCGGGCAGGTCCTCGTGGGTGTAGATCGCCACGACCCCGTCGACGTCCACCGCGTCGGAGACGTCGATGTCGACGATCCGTGCATGGGCGTGGGGGCTGCGCACGAAGGCGGCGGCCAGGGCGTTCTGACCGAGGTCGTCCAGGTAGCGGCCGCCACCGGTGACCAGCCGCGGGTCCTCCTTGCGCTGGATCGGCGCGCCGAACATCTGGGTCGTCACCGCGGTGCCTCCCCGTCGGCGCTGGCGGTATGCCGCGTGGCCGCCGGGGCGGCATACGTCTCCTCGCGCCGCTCGGAGCGGAGCTCGGCGGCACGCAGCACCGACTTGACGATGTTCTGGTAGCCCGTGCAGCGGCACAGGTTGCCGGAGATGGCCTCGCGCGCCTCCTCGGCGGTGGGCTCCGGGTTCTCCTCGAGGTAGGCCGTGATGGTGGTGAGGAAGCCCGGCGTGCAGAAGCCGCACTGGAGGCCGTGGCACTCCGCGAACGCCTGCTGGGCCGGGTTCATCCGCTCGCCCGTGGCGCACGGACGGGCGTCGGGGGCCGAGCACAGCCCCTCGACCGTCGTGACCCGGTGGTCCTGGGCGGTGACGGCGAACATCAGGCACGAGCGCATCGGCTGGCCGTCGACGAGGACGGTGCAGGCGCCGCAGACGCCGTGCTCGCAGCCGACGTGGGTGCCGGTGAGCTCGAGGTCGTGGCGCAGGAAGTCGGACAGCAGCCGCCGTGCGGGGACGCGAGCGGTCCGCGGCACTCCGTTGACGTGGACGGTGACGTCGTGGAGCTCCTCGGTCGCCGCTGCGTCCAGGTCGGTCATGTCGCTCATCGGCTGGTCGAACCCTTCGTCGTTGCTGCCTGTCCCGCTGCCTGTCCGGCTGCCTGCCCGGCCGCCTGGGCCAGGACCCGCCGCGCCAGCTCCCCGGCCAGCATCCGCCGGTACTCCGCGCTGGCGTGGATGTCCGCCTCTGGCTCGACGTGCTGCCGCACCGCCTCGGCCGCGGCCTCGAGGTCGGCGTCGACCGGCTCCCGGCCGCCGATCGCCTCGGTGAGGTCGAGCACCGTCGGCACGTCGGTGACGGAGACGAACGACGCCGTCGCCCGCTCGATCACGCCGTCGACGACGGTGACGGCGGCGGCGACCCCGGCCATGGCGTAGTCGCCGTGCCGCCGGGCGGACTCGGCGAAGGCCGTGGCCGTCCCGGCGGGGAAGCGCCGGAACCGCACGGCCGTCGCCAGCTCGTCCGGCGCGAGGGAGGTCTCGAGGGCGCCGAGGAAGAAGTCTGGCGCCGCGATCTCGCGGGTGCCCCCGGAGCCGGTGGCCTCGACCACGCCGTCGGTGAGGGCGAGGATCGCGGGCATCTCGCCGGCGGCGTCCGCGTGGGCGATCGACCCGACGGTGGTCCCCCGGTTGCGGATCGCCGGGTGGGCCACGTTGACGAGCGCCTGGCGCAGGAGCGGCAGCGCCGCATACGCGCCGTCGTGCCGCTCGAGCTGGGCGTGCCGGACGAGGGCACCGATGCGCACGGCGTCGTCGGTGACCTCGACGGTGTCGAGGCCGGCGACCCGGTTGATGTCGACGAGGTGGGCGGGGGAGGCCAGCCTCATGTTGAGGATCGGGATGAGGCTCTGGCCGCCGGCCAGGATCTTGCCGTCGTGGCCGACCTGGCCGAGCACGCCGACGGCCTCCTCGACGGAGCGGGGTGCGTGGTGCACGAAGGGGGCGGGCTTCACCGGACTGATCCTGCCTTCTCTTCCACCACCAAACTAGGTGATCTCCTGCGGTGTGCGGGGCTCTGTTTGGCAACTTCTGCCGAGTGCCCGGCGCATGCCACCCCCGGAACGCCGTGTGGGCCCCCGATGCCTCATCGGGAGCCCACACGGTCCGGTCAGGCCGGACCCAGCGCGCTACTGCTTCTTGCGCAGGTCCGGTCCTCCGGGACGGTCCTGGTACAGGTCGTCGACGCCGTCGCTGTCGCCGTACATCGCCTCGCGGGTCTGGGTCATCGTGGTCGGGGCGTCCGCGCGCAGGCGCAGGTCCTCCGGGGCCAGGGCCCGGGCGAGGTGGTAGGCGCCCACGGCCACGATCGTGCCCAGCGCGATGCCGGTCAGGGAGAACTCCTCGGTGAACACCAGCGACACGTTGCCGACGCCGATGATGATGCCTGCCGCGACCGGGACGAGGTTGATCGGGTTGCCGAAGTCGACGCCGTTCTCCTTCCAGATCTTGGCGCCGAGCAGGCCGATCATGCCGTAGAGCACGACGGTGATCCCGCCGAGGACACCGCCGGGCACGGAGGACACCAGCGCCCCGAACTTCGGCGAGAGGCCGAACAGGATGGCGACCAGGGCCGCGACGTAGTAGGCCGCCGTGGAGTAGACCCTCGTGGCCGCCATGACACCGATGTTCTCGGCGTAGGTCGTGGTGGGGGAGCCGCCGACCGCGGAGGCGAGCATGGTGCCGACACCGTCACCGGCGATCGCGCGGCCCATGACGGGGTCGAGGTCGTGGCCGGTCATCTCGGCAACGGCCTTGACGTGGCCGGTGTTCTCGGCGATGAGCGCGATGACGGCCGGAAGGACGAGCAGGATCGCGGCAATCGAGAACGACGGTGCGTGGATGCCCACGACCTCCTTGCCGTCGGCGCCCATCGACGTCTGGGGCGGGAAGCCGAACCACGCGGCGCTGGCGAGGTTGTCGAAGTTGGTCCGGAAGTGGGTCGTGACCTCGCCGGCGGCGGCGTCGAAGGACGTGATCTGGCCGAAGACCTTGTCGAAGACCCAGGAGACGACGTAGCCGAAGATGAGGGCGAGGAAGACCGCGATGCGGCTGATGAAGCCCTTGAACGCCACGGCGCAGACGATCGTGAAGGTCATGACGAGCAGGGCGACCCACTGGTCCTGCGGCCAGTAGATGTTGGCCACGACGGGCGCGAGGTTGAAGCCGATGAGCATGACGACCGCACCGGTGACCACCGGGGGGAGCACCTTGTGCAGCACCGTCGAGCCGAGGAAGTGGATCGCGACACCCACGAGCGCGAGGACGAGGCCGGCCACCAGGATCGCCCCGGTCACATCGGCCGAGTCGCCGCCCTGGGCCCGGATGGCCGCCACACCACCGACGAACGACGCCGAGGTGCCGAGGTAGCTCGGCACCTTGCCCTGGACGATCAGCAGGAAGCAGATCGTCGCGATGCCGCTCATCATGATCGCGAGCTGGGCGTTCAGGCCCATGATCAGCGGGAAGACGAAGGTGGCGCCGAACATCGCCACGACGTGCTGGGCGCCGAGGCCGATGGTCTTGCTCCACGACAGCCGCTCGTCCGGTGCGACGACGTCGTCTGGGCCCATCGTGCGCCCGTCGCCGTGCAGTTTCCAACCCAAGGCCATGCCGACTCCTTTTTCTGCGACGCGTCGCTTCGTTGCGACGCGGCTCACATCCCATCGCGGGATAGGCGAAAACTAGCGCCACGCAGAGGGATTGCGTTCGGCAAGAGGTGCTAGCGACACCGGCGTGTCGTTCGTCAGATGTCGTGGTGGCGGGTCGCGAGGGGGTGCCGGCCGGGCGACGACGTCGCCACGGGGGCCCTGGGCCGGCCTGCGGCTCAGATGCCGCGCATCTGGTGCACCTTGAGCGCCAGCGCGAGGGTGAGGCGCAGGTGCGGGTCGGTGGTGAACGGGCCGAGCATCTTCTCCAGCTTCACGATGCGGTAGCGCAGCGTGTTGTAGTGGAAGAACAGCAGCCGCGCGGTCTCGGCGACGTTCATGTTCGTGTCGATGAGGATGCTCAACGTCTGGCGCAGGTCGGCGTTCTCGGGGGCGTCGTCGGTGGCCAGCTCGCCGAGCGACTCCTCGACGAAGCGGCGCAGGTGCGCGCTGTCGGGGATCAGGGCGAGCAGCCGGAAGATGCCGAGGCCATCGAAGTGGGTGAGCGCCCCGTCGCCGTGCATCTGCCGGCCGACACTGACGGCGCTGAGGGCCTCGTCGTAGGCCGAGGGGAGCTCGGTGACCGACGAGATCGGCCGCGAGACGCCGGTGGAGAAGGTGCGCCGGCCGCCGCCGCCGTCGCCGCGCACGACCCTCGCCACGTCGGCGACGATGCGCATGACCTGCTCGGTGTCGGCGGGCTCCGTGACCCCGAAGAGGGCGACCACCTCCTGGCTGAAGCCCATCACGGGCGCCTGGGGGTCGCGGACCTGCATGGCGTGGGTCCAGGCCCGGGCGAAACGGTGCTGCAGGGAGCGGACCTCCTCGGCGGAGCGGGTGGTGCGCTCGTCGTCCTCGTCGGTCTCCGCGACGACGACGACCATCGGGCGGTCGATGTCCCAGCCGAGGGACTGGGCGTGGGCCACGGCCTCCTCCGCGGTGCCTGCCCGGCCCGCCAGCGCGTCCCGCAGGAACTCCGCGCGGTACTTGCTCTCGACGGCCGAGACGGCCTGCTCCTTCGTGATGGCCAGGGCGGCGACGGTGGCCGCTCGCTCCAGCAGGCGGACGTCGTCGGGGCCGAGCATGCGGTGGCTGCAGAACGCGGTGAGCAACCCGTGGTCGAGGGACCCGGCGACGATGCGCACGGCGGCACGGTGGGCGGCGGGGCCCTCCTGCGGCCTGATGCCGACGGGCTCCTTCTCGGTGATCAGCCGGCCGGTGCGGTCGAAGCAGTCCAGGGCGAGGGCGTGCTCGAGCTCGCCGTCCGAGCCGGCGCTGGCCAGGACCCGGCCGTCGGTGGTCGTCACCATGGCGGCGCCGTCGAAGAACCTGACGAGCTGCTCACACAGGTCCTCGAGGGAACCGCCGCCGAGGACGATCTGCACCAGGACGCGGTGGACCTCCTCGAGCCGGTCGAGCACCGACGTCTGGTGGTCCAGCAGGGCCCCGAGCGTCTCGGTGTTGAGCTGGTCGCAGGTCTGGTTCTCGGTGAGCACGAGCAACGGGAGGCCGGCCTCCTCGGCGGAGCGTCGCCAGGCCACGGCATCGCTGTCGGTGGCGCCCTCCACCGCGAGCGCCGACGCACCTGCCTCGGCGAGGCCGGCGAAGAGCCCCGGCTCCGACCTGAGCGCGGACCGGACCCCTCTGGCGCCTGACAGCACGAGGCGCGTGCCGACCGCCGCCGGCGAGACGGGCGATGCGGGGCCAGTTGTGGGAAGCCAGCCCGTGCGCGAGACCCGCGCCTCGAGCTGAGCAGCTGTCGCCACCACGCCGGCACCGAGGGCCGCCGGGAGCCCGGCCACGACCCGCAGGGGAATCCCCGCCGCCGTGTCGTGACCACCCCTCTGCGAGAAGCGTGCTGGCAAGTCACCGCCATTGGTGACCGGATCGTTGGCAACTTTCACCATGAAGAGAGCCTATCCGCCCTCGATAGCGTCCTTGGCACCGGTAGACCCGACGACGGGCACGTGACGGGCAGGGCCGCGAACGGTCCGGAACGGGCGTGGACCGGGGTGGACCGGCGTGACGAGCCCGAAGCACGGCCCCGAGCACGTGCCCCGAGCATTGCCCGGAGCAGGCCCGGCGCCACACCGCAGCCCGCGACGAGCAGCCGACCCGACGAGCGACCCAGGAGGACCCATGGCCAGTGCGGCGCACTCCTCGGTGTGGCCGGCGGCGGCCTCGCCCCTGCTCGCGGCTGAGCTGGCGGCCGCCCCGCGCGGCGCCCGCGTGCTCGCCGCCTTCCCGACCGCGCTCTACCTCCTGCTGGACCGGCACGACCTGGTGCTCCCCGTCCTGGCCGACGACGCCCTCCGACTGCCCACCGGGCTCCGGCTCGGCCTGCCATCCCGGTCGTTCGACTGGGGAGTGGCGCCCGGCGACGAGGTTCTCGTGGGCGACGGCAGGGTCCGACTGCCCCACCGGGACGTCGTGGCGGTGCGCGAGTGGCGCCCCGCCCGCGTCGCGCCGGGTCCGAGCCGGGCATCGTCCGCCGGCATGACGATCGCCACCACCCGGAGCGCCCTGGCCGCTGCCGACGTCAGCGGCCTGCTGCGCGACCTCGCCGCCGACGTCGCGGCCACCGCGCTGCGGGGTCGCCCGACCCGGCGTCGGGTGGCGTCTCTCGTGGGTGCAGGGTCCGGCCTGACGCCGAGCGGCGACGACGCGCTGTGCGGCGTCCTGCTGGCGTTGCGCGCGGTCGGTGGCGGCGCGGCCGACGCGGCTGCGGCATCCGTGGCCGACGCCGTCCGTGACGCGGCCCACCGCACGACGAGCCTGTCGGCATGCCTCCTCGGTGCTGCCGCGGAGGGGTACGCCGTGCCGCAGGTCGTGCGCCTCGTCACGGCCGCCGCCGGCGGCGACGCGAGCGGGACCCACGGGGCCCTTCCCGCCGTGCTGGCCATCGGCCACACCTCCGGCGCCGACCTCGTCGCCGGGCTCGCCGGTGCAGTCGACGCACTGGCCGCCCACCACCCCCTGCCACTGTTCCCGTCCACCCCTCAACCCCACAGCGAAGGAGCCAGCCGTGCCTGAGCACGTCGAGCTGCGCCGCGGCGCCTACTACGACTCGGTGAGCCTCATGCAGGTCTCCCGGGCCGTGGCCTCCACCCCCGGTGTCGAGGCGGCCCAGGTCGCCATGGCGACCGAGCTCAACACCGAGGTCATCGCCGGGATGGGCTTCGCCGTCCCGGCGGAGGCCGGTCCCAACGACCTCGTCGTCGCCATCCGCGGGGCCGAGGAGGGTCTCGCCGCGGGCCGGGCCGCCCTCGACGCCGCACTGGAGGAGCTGAAGTCGGCCGGCGCACACGCCGGCGGCTTCGGGGAGGCGCCGCCCCGGCGCACCCTCGGCGGCGCGATCGCAGCCTCCGACGCCAACCTCGCCCTGGTCTCGGTGCCGGGGCAGCACGCCACCGTCGAGGCGCTTGACGCCATCCACCGCGGCGTCTCCGTGATGCTCTTCTCCGACAACGTGCCCGTCGAGGACGAGGTCCGCCTCAAGGACGCAGCGGCCGTCGCGGACGTCCTGGTGATGGGTCCCGACTGCGGCACCGCCGTCGTCGGGGGCGTCGCGCTCGGTTTCGCCAACGCCGTCCGCCAGGGGCAGGTCGGCATCGTCGCCGCGTCCGGGACCGGCGCCCAGCAGGTGATGTGCCTGCTCGACGCGGCAGGCGTCGGTGTGAGCCACTGCCTGGGCGTCGGCGGGCGGGACCTCTCCGCAGCCGTCTCCGGCCGTTCCACGAAGCAGGCGCTGGCCGCGCTCGCCGCGGACGAGGGCACGACCTCGGTCGTCGTCGTGTCCAAGCCGCCGGCCGACGAGGTGCTCGCCGACCTCCAGGCGTATGCCGCGGGGCTCGGTGTGCCCGTCCACTGGGCCACGCTGGGCGCCGGCCGCCCCGACCTCACGGCCGCGGTCGAGTCCGCGCTCGAGGCGGAGGGGCACGGCGTGCCGCAGTGGCCGTCCTGGCCTGTCGACCAGGCGACCGCCAGCGGCCCCGGCCTGCGAGGGCTCTTCTGCGGTGGCACCCTCGCCGACGAGGCGATGCTGATCGCCGCCGAGCGGCTCGGCGGCATCCGTTCCAACATCCCGCTCTCCCCGGAGCTCGCGCTCGGCCCCGACCTGCGCGACCCCGGCCACGTGGTCATCGACTTCGGCGACGACGGGCTCACCCAGGGCCGCGCCCACCCCATGATCGACCCCTCGCTGCGGCTCGAGCGCATCGCCGCCGAGGCGCGCGACGAGACGTGCGGCGTGCTGCTGCTCGACCTCGTCCTCGGCTATGGGGCCCACCAGGACCCCGCCGACGAGCTCGCCGCCGCGGTCCGTGGCGCGCGGGCCACGGCCGCGGAGGCCGGGCGGGAGCTGCCGGTCGTCGTGTCGCTCACCGGCGCCGAGGGTGACCCGCAGGGCCTGAAGCAGTGTGCGACCACGCTGCAGGAGGCCGGGGCCTCGGTCTTCCTCTCGAACGCCCAGGCCACCCGCCACGCCCTGTCCCTGCTGCCCGGCCAGGAGAACTGACATGACCACCCCGCTGCACGGACTGCTGTCCGCCGACATCAGCGTCGCCACCGCAGGCGTCTCGCTGTTCGCCGATGCCCTGCGCGCCCAGGCCGTCCCGGTCACGGAGACCGCCTGGCAGCCCCCGATGGAGGGCACCGCGGCCGACCTCGCCCTCGTCGTGGCCGACCCCCGCCGGGAGGAGGCCAACGCCGAGGCCCTGCGCCGGATGACCGCCGCCGGGGCCGACCTCGTGGACGTCCGGCCGGCCCACGAGGCGCTCGGCCTGGAGAAGGGCACCTTCCTGCACGCCGGCCCTCCGATCGAGTGGGAGCGCGCCTCCGGCCCGCTGAAGGGCGCGCTCATCGGCGCCATGCTCTTCGAGGGCCTCGCCGACACCGCCGAGGATGCCGAGGCGAGGCTGGCCTCCGGCGACGGCATCACGCTCGAACCGTGCCACCACCACAGCTCGGTGGGGCCGATGGCCGGCGTCATCTCGCCGTCGATGTGGCTCTACGAGCTGCGCGACGAGGTCCACGACGGCACCTCGTGGTGCTCCCTCAAC
Organism: Pedococcus sp.; assembly: GCF_036554925.1. Lineage (NCBI taxonomy): Bacteria > Bacillati > Actinomycetota > Actinomycetes > Micrococcales > Intrasporangiaceae > Pedococcus > Pedococcus sp. Next base: position 11,921 of record NZ_DATBMI010000053.1, on the reverse strand, counting down.
GAGGGGCTCGGGAAGGTGCTCCGCTACGGCGCCTACGGCCCGGAGGTCATCGACCGCCTGCACTGGATGAACTCGGTGCTCGGCCCGCTGCTGCAGCAGGCGATCCGCAAGGCAGGGCCGATCGACATCAAGGCGATCGTCGCGCAGATGCTGCAGATGGGCGACGAGGGCCACAACCGCAACCGGGCCGGCAGCCTCATGCTGCTGCGCGAGCTGCTCCCCTCGCTCATCACGGCAGACGGGTCCTCCGACGACATCGCCGAGGCGGTGAGGTTCTCCGGGGCCAACGAGCACTTCTTCCTCAACCTCGGCATGCCCGCCTGCAAGCTGGCGACGATGGCCGCCCACGGCATCCCCGGCTCGTCGGTCGTGACGACCATGGCCCGCAACGGTACCGACTTCGGCATCCGCGTCTCCGGTACCGGCGACCAGTGGTTCACCGGGCCCGCCAACACCCCCGAGGGCCTGTACCTCGGCTCCTACGGCCCGGAGGACGCCAACCCGGACATCGGGGACTCGGCCATCACCGAGACCGCCGGCATCGGCGGGTTCGCGATGGCGGCGGCCCCGGCGATCGTGAAGTTCGTCGGCGGCGACGTGCCGTTCGCCCTGCGGGCCACGCAGACGATGTACGACATCACCGTCGGCGAGCACCCCGCGTACCAGGTGCCGATCCTCGAGTTCCGCGGCACCCCCACGGGGATCGACGTCGCCGCGGTCGCCCGCACGGGGCTCCTGCCCCAGATCAACACCGGCATGGCCGGCCGGGTCGCCGGCACCGGCCAGGTGGGAGCCGGTCTCGTGACACCCCCGGAGCAGTGCTTCACGGGGGCGCTCAGGGCACTCGCGCAGCGCGCGACACCCTGACCGGGCCGCTGCGGCGGGGGCTTCCCCCGGCTCCCGCCGCAGCGAGCTACCCGGATGGTCACCCTCGGGCGTCGACGTCCCGGCCGCTGGCGAGGTCCTCGCACTCGACGAGCAGGGGGGGTGCAGCGCTGAGGTAGTCGCGCGCACCGCGGTCGCCGCTGGCCATCCCGAGCGTCGCCGCCCAGTGGTCGCGCCCGAGCACCACGGGGTGCCCGGGGACGCCGCCGTATGCCGCGCGGCCCAGCGCCGCGCGCGACGTGCCCGTGGCGGCGAGGACCCGCTCCACCACCTCGGCGCCGACGTCGGGGGTGTCGACGAGCCCGATGACGGCACAGTCGGCGTCCGTGCCCGAGAGGGCGCCCAGCCCCGCGGCGAGCGAGGCCGACATGCCCCGCGACCAGTCCGCTGCCACGACCGGCTCGGTCCAGGGCAGGTCGGCGAGCAGGCTGGTGACATCGTCGCGGGCGGCGCCGACGACGACCACCACGCGCCCGCAGCCGCCCTCGTGCAGGGCCCGGGCGGCAGTGCGCACCCACGGGTCGCCGTCGGGGCCGGTCACCAACGCCTTGGGCCGGCCCATCCGCGTTCCCGCCCCCGCTGCGAGCAGCACTCCCACGGCACTCGACATGGCGCCAGCGAACCACACCGAGGCACGGCGCACGGGGCGGCTCGTGCCGCGTGGCAGGATACGGAGCCGTGACGGCACGCATCCTCGACGGCAAGGCGGTCCTCGCGACCATCAAGGACGAGCTGAAGGCGAGGGTGGCCGCGCTGGCCGACCGCGGGGTCGTCCCCGGTCTGGGCACCGTGCTCGTGGGCGACGACCCGGGCAGCCGCTGGTACGTCGGCGCCAAGCACCGCGACTGCGCCGAGATCGGCGTGACCAGCATCCGTCGAGACCTCCCCGCAGGCACCTCGCAGGACGACGTGCTCGCCGTGGTCGCGGAGCTGAACGCCGACCCGGCGTGCACCGGGTTCCTGGTGCAACAGCCCACCGGGCTCGACGAGTTCGCGATCCTCTCCGCCGTCGACCCGACCAAGGACGTCGACGGCCTGCACCCCACCAACCTCGGCTGGCTGGTGCTGGGCAAGCCGGCGCCCCTGCCGTGCACGCCCATGGGGATCATCGAGCTGTTGCGGCGCCACGACGTGCCGATCGCCGGGGCGAAGGTCACCGTCGTCGGCCGCGGCATCACGGTCGGTCGGCCCCTGGGTCTGATGCTCACCCGACGCAGCGAGAACGCCACGGTGACGCTCTGCCACACCGGCACCCGCGATCTCGCCGATGAGGTCCGCTCGGCCGACATCGTCGTCGCGGCCGCCGGCGTGCCGGGCCTCATCACCGCCGACATGGTCCGGCCCGGTGCAGCCGTCCTCGATGTCGGTGTCAGCCGGGTGGTCGCCGAGGACGGCACCTCGAGGGTCGCCGGCGACGTCGACCCCGGCGTCCTGGACGTGGCCGGCTGGTTCAGCCCCAACCCCGGTGGCGTGGGCCCGATGACCCGCGCGATGCTGCTCTCGAACGTCGTCGAGGCTGCCGAGCGCGCCGCCGACCGGCCCTCCGTGGGCGCCTGAGCCGTGACCGCCCCGAAGCTCGGATGGTGGTGGGCCGCGACGCCCGTCCTCCTCGTCGGCCTGCTCTTCTTCGCCCTCGACCGTGCGCGGCTCGGTGGCTTCATGGTGGCCGCCGGCCTCGGCCTCGCCGCCGGGCTCCGCCTCGTCCTGCCCAACTCGGCGAGCGGGGGCCTGGTGGTGCGCTCCCGGGCCGTCGACGTGCTCACCATGGCGCTCCTCGGAGGGGCGCTCTTCGTGGTCACTGCCGTCCTGGACCTGCGCCCCCTGCGCTGACGCCTCGACGACGGCCGGGCTCGCGGCGCGCGACGAGGGCGGCCAGGCCGTCCAGGGCCGCGGTCAGCCCGAACTCCCAGGCGTGTTCCGGGCTGTAGGCGCTGGACTGGGCAGCGCCGGCGGCAGCCCCCACCCGTACCGCTCGCGGGTAGGCCTCCTCGTCGAGCGCCCGGGCCAGCAGTGGCGCGTTGGCCTCCCACCACGCGGCGTCGTCCATGGCGGAGTCCTCCCTGGCGCGGCCGGCTGCCTGCGCCGCGCGGGCGTGGGACTGCACGAAGCTGAGCACGAAGGTCAGCGCGGAGTCGGTCTCCACCTCGGTGAGTCCGGTCCCGTCGAGGGCGGCGAGCTCGTGCTCATACTTGGCCATCAGGCCGGGGCCCAGCGGCGGGCGGCTCAGGGTGGCGACATCGGCCATCCACGGGTGCGCCGTGAACATCGAGCGGTTGGCCTCGGCCACCAGGGCCAGTCGCCGGCGCCACGACCGGGCCCGCCAGCGGGGGCGGTCCATGGCCAGGTGGACCGAGTCGACCATGAGGTCGACGAGCTCGGCCCGGCCGGGCACGTACGTGTAGAGGGACATGGGAGCCACCCCCAGGCGGTCGGCCACCGCGCGCATGGTCACGGCCTCGATCCCCGCCTCGTCCGCCAGGGCCACCGCTGCTGCGACGACCGTGTCGACCGAGTGACGCGGGCGGGGGCCGCGCCGCGTCGGCTCCGGGGCGCTCGCCGCCCGCCAGAGCAGGGCGAGGGTGCGATCGGGGTCCCCCGCGCCGGTGCGTTCCGTGGCCATGGGAATGATCCTTGCAGGTGCGACGTTGTATGCCGTACAACGTACAGTGTACGAGGATCAAGGGCGGGCGCCGCGGCTGTCTCGCCACGAGGAGGAGTACCCATGCACATCTCCGGTTCCGCCATCTCCCTGAACGTCGCCGACGTCGACGCCTCGGCGCGCTGGGCGCAGACCCACCTCGGGTTCACCCCGCAGATGGCCGCCGACGGGTTCGCGTCACTGGAGCACCCCGAGGCGGGCTTCAACCTCGTCTACCTGCGGGCCGGCCTCGAGTCGTTCAAGCCCGCCAGCGCCGCCGGGGAGGCGGGCGGCCTGCTGGTCGTCTTCGTCGTGGACGACATCGACGACCAGTACGCGCGCCTGCAGTCCGAGGGGGTCACCGTCGTGACACCGATCGAGACCGAGCCGTGGGGGGAGCGGTACTTCCAGATGGCCGACCCGAACGGCGTCGTGTACCAGCTGGTCCAGTGGGTGCACGACCCCCGCGAGACCGCGCAGCCCGCCGGCGACGGGTGAGGAACGGCGAGGGCGACGGGGCCCGTCTCCTCGTGGCCACGAGAGAAGCGGCCTGTCCCGGACGGATCCGGGACAGGCCGCTGACGGTGTGACGCGCGGGCGTTCAGCCGATGAGGCCGAGACCCCGCACGGCCTCGCGCTCCTCCTCGAGCTCCTTGACCGAGGCGTCGATCCTGGCGCGGGAGAAGTCGCCCACGTCGAGGCCCTGCACGATTTCCCAGCGCCCGTCCTTGACGGTCACGGGGAAGGACGAGATCAGGCCCTCGGGAACGCCGTAGGACCCGTCGGAGCACACCGACATGGACACCCAGTCGCCCTCGGGGGTGCCCAGAGTCCAGTCGCGCGCGTGGTCGATCGTCGCGCTGGCCGCCGAGGCCGCGGAGGAGGCGCCGCGCGCGTCGATGATGGCTGCGCCGCGCTTGGCGACGGTCGGGATGAAGGTGTTGGCCAGCCACTCCTGGTCGCCGACGACCTCTGCGGCGTTCTTGCCGGACACCTCCGCGTTGAACAGGTCGGGGTACTGCGTCGCGGAGTGGTTGCCCCAGATCGTCATCTTCCGGATCTCGGTGACCGGCACCGCGAGCTTGGCGGCCAGCTGGGAGATGGCGCGGTTGTGGTCCAGGCGGGTCAGCGCGGAGAACCGCTCCCGGGGGATGTCGGGGGCGTTGCTCATCGCGATCAGCGCGTTGGTGTTGGCCGGGTTGCCGGTCACCGTGACACGGATGTCGTCGGCGGCGACGTCGTTCAGGGCCTTGCCCTGCGGGGCGAAGATGCCGCCGTTCGCCTCGAGCAGGTCGCCGCGCTCCATGCCGGGTCCGCGCGGGCGGGCGCCCACGAGCAGCGCGTGGTTGGCACCGTTGAAGACCGTGGCGGCGTCGTCGCCGATCTCCACGCCGGCCAGCGTCGGGAACGCGCAGTCGTCGAGCTCCATGACCACGCCCTCCAGGGCCTTGAGCGCAGGGGTGATCTCGAGCAGGCGCAGCTCGACAGGGGTCTCCGGGCCGAACAGCGCGCCGCTGGCGATCCGGAAGAGGAGGCTGTAGCCGATCTGGCCGGCCGCGCCGGTGACGGCGACCTTGACGGGAGTAGTGCTCACAGTGGGCCCTTCAGCGATTCTGGAACAGGAATGGGCCGGGGGCGACGCCGTGCGGCGCCGCGCTCCGACATCGCGACCGTAGCAGGGCCCCAGCGGACGGCACCTGCTGGCTAGTGTCGGGCACATGGGTGCCCCAGACTTCGTCCTCGCGCTGCGGGCTGCCGTCGGCCACGACCTGCTGTGGATGCCCGGCGTCAGCGCCGTCGTGCTCAACGACCGCGGGGAGGTCCTCCTCGGCCTGCGTGCCGACAACGGCACGTGGTCGCTGGTCAGCGGCATCCTCGAGCCCGGCGAGCAGCCCGCCGAGGGGCTCGTCCGGGAGGTGGAGGAGGAGACCGGCGTGGTGGTCCGCGTCGAGGCCCTCACCGGGGTCTGGACGATGCCCGAGCTGGCGTACCCCAACGGGGACAGGGCCCAGTACCTGGACCTGTGCTTCCTGTGCAGGCACGTCTCCGGTGAGGCACGGGTCAACGACGACGAGTCGCTCGAGGTCCGCTGGTTCCCGCCCGACGCGCTGCCGCCGATGCCGGAGCGCTCGCGGGCCCGCCTGGAGCGCGCGCTGGCCCATGCCGGGCCCGCGTGGTTCGAGGGCCTGCCACCTGCGGAGGCGCTGCCCCGGCCCGACGCACCGCGGCCGGCGCACCCGGACGTGCTCACCAGGCTGGGGGCCGGCGGCGAGGTCACGGTCCGACGGGCCCGCGGGGTCGACGTCCCCGCCATCGTCGCGCTCCTCGCCGACGACCCACTCGGGGCGGCGCGGGAGGACTCCGGTGACCTCGCGGCATACCAGCGGGCCTTCGCGGCCATCGATGCCGACCCCGCCCACCTGCTGGTGGTCGCCGAGCACGGTGGTGCGGTGGTGGGCACCCTCCAGCTGACGTTCATCCCGGGGTTGTCCCGTGGCGGCTCGCTGCGCGCCCAGGTGGAGGCGGTCCGGGTGGCGCGGGCCCACCGGGGCGAGGGCCTGGGGCGCTCGCTGCTCGACTGGGCGATCGAGGAGTCTCGCCGCCGGGGCTGCTCGCTCGTGCAGCTCACCACGGACCGGCAGCGGACCGAGGCGCAGCGGTTCTACGAACGGCTCGGCTTCACCCCCTCCCACGCCGGGATGAAGCTGGCCCTGTGACGCGGTAGAACTGGCCCACCCGATCGAAGGAGAGCGTCATGGCAGGCAGCGGCACCAAGGCCGACCCCTGGGTCCTGAAGACCCCGCCCGGCACGTCGGAGTACACGATGTACCGCGACGACGAGGCCGACCCGGCGCAGCTTGTCTGCCAGGTGGGCTCGACCCGGCTGACGTACGACGCCCGCGTCGTGGAGGACCTCCACGCGTGGCTGCGGGAGCAGGGCGACTGGGTGCCGCTGGGGTCGGCGGACGAGCAGAAGGAGCCCAAGGAGGGCACCGTCGAGGCCTGGGGCCGCTCCAGGTCCAACCCGGTCGGCGGCTGGTACGGCCTGCGCAAGGGCTACCGCGGCAGGGTGGGGATGTACCTGCCACCGCTGCTGGAGTGGCTCGGCCTGGCGGAGCTCGAGCACCAGCCGCGCAACAACCGGATGCGGGCGCTCTGACGCCCTGAGGTGGCGCACCCGCAGAGGACCAACGACCCTGTCGCCGCCCTCCCCGTCGGCACAGTCTGGGGCTGACAGCCAGGAGGTGGTGGCGGTGTCGAGGTTGGGCGTTGCCATCGTGAAGCAGTACGAGCGAGGCGTGGTCTTCCGGCTGGGCAGGCTCAGGGGGGTGCGCGGGCCGGGGATGCGCTTCATGATCCCGCTGGTGGACCGCCTCTGGAAGGTCAGCCTGCGGACCGTGACCATGCCGATCGCCTCGCAGCAGATCATCACCGAGGACAACGTCTCCATCGGGGTGGCCGCGGTGGCGTACTACCGTCGCGTGGACCCGGTGAAGTCGATCATCGAGATCGAGGACGTCGAGAGCGCGGTCGGGCAGATCGCACAGACGACGGTCCGCAACGTGGTCGGCCGGTCCAGCCTGGACCAGGTGCTCAGCAACACCGAGGCCCTCAACGAGGCGATCAAGAAGGTCCTCGACCTCACGACGGAGCAGTGGGGCGTCCTCGTGCAGCTCGTCGAGCTCAAGGACATCGAGCTGCCGCCGTCGATGCAGCGCGCGATGGCCAAGCAGGCGGAGGCCGAGCGCGAGAAGCGCGCCAAGATCATCGCCGCCGAGGGGGAGGCCCTCAGCGTCGGCAAGCTGGCCGAGGCCGCGGACGTCATCGCCAGGAGCCCGATCGCCCTGCAGCTGCGCAACCTCCAGGTCCTCGCCGAGATCGCGGTGGAGAAGAACTCCACGATCGTCTTCCCCGCCCAGTTCTTCGAGAGCACCCGCACGGCCCGCGACTTCCTGGCGCGGGAGGGGGCCGGCTCCGTGGCGGCCGCGCCGGTGCCCGAGTCCCCATCGGCTCTCCAGGGCAACGGGGAGATGGCGTTCCCCTGACCCCCCGGACCACGTGCCTCCGGGTCGGGCCCGGAGACAGGTGTGCCGGGTGGCCACCGATCGCGGTGACCACCCGGCACCCGGGCGGTGCGGTCAGGCGTCCTTGCGCAGGGCCGCCAAGGTCTCGTTGAACGTCGCCGACGGCCGCATGACGGACGCAGCCTTCGCGGCGTCGGGGCGGTAGTAGCCACCGATGTCGGCCGGGTGGCCCTGCACGCCGACGAGCTCGGCGTTGATGGTCTCCTCGTTCCCGGCCAGCGCCTTCGCGACGGGGGCGAACGCCGACGCGAGCTCGACGTCCTGGGCCTGCTGCGCCAGCTCGTTCGCCCAGTAGAGGGCGAGGTAGAAGTGGCTGCCGCGGTTGTCGATCTGGCCCACCTTGCGGGCCGGCGACTTGTTCTCGTTGAGCAGCCGCTCGGTCGCCCGGTCGAGGGTGTCGGCCAGCACGAGGGCGCGGGCGTTGTCGGTCGTCGTCGCCATGTGCCGCAGGCTCTCGGCGAGGGCGAGGAACTCGCCGAGGCTGTCCCAGCGCAGGTAGTTCTCGGCCACCAGCTGCTGGACGTGCTTCGGCGCGGAGCCACCGGCGCCGGTCTCGAAGAGCCCGCCGCCGTTCATGAGCGGCACGACCGAGAGCATCTTGGCGCTGGTGCCGAGCTCCAGGATGGGGAACAGGTCGGTGTTGTAGTCGCGCAGCACGTTGCCGGTGACCGAGATGGTGTCCTCACCGCGGCGGATGCGCTCGACCGAGAGCCTCGCGGCCTCCACCGGCGACATGATCTTGAGGGTCAGGCCCTCGACGTCGTGCTCGGCGAGGTACCGCTTGACCTTCTCGATGAGGTTGACGTCGTGGGCGCGCTCCGGGTCGAGCCAGAACACGGCAGGCGTCTGCGAGGCACGGGCCCGGGTGACGGCCAGCTTGACCCAGTCGCGGATCGGGGCGTCCTTGGTCTGGCAGGCACGCCAGATGTCGCCCGGCTGCACCTCGTGCTCCATCAGCACGTCGCCGGTGCCGTTCACGACCTGCACCCGGCCGGCCTCGGCGATCTCGAAGGTCTTGTCGTGGCTCCCGTACTCCTCGGCCTTCTGCGCCATGAGGCCGACGTTGGGCACTGATCCCATCGTCGTCGGGTCGTAGGCCCCGTGGGCCCGGCAGTCGTCGATGACGGCCTGGTAGACGCCGGCGTACGAGCTGTCGGGGATGACAGCCAGGGTGTCGTGCTCCTCGCCGTCCGGGCCCCACATGTGGCCGGAGGTGCGGATCATGGCCGGCATCGACGCGTCGACGATGACGTCACTGGGCACGTGCAGGTTGGTGATGCCCTTGTCGGAGTTGACCATCGCGAGGCGCGGGCCGTCGGCCAGACCCTTCTCGATGGCGGCGCGGACGTCGTCGCGGACGTCCTCAGGGAGCTTGTCGAGCCCGGCGAGGATGGAGCCGAGTCCGTTGTTGGGGTTCAGGCCGGCAGCCTCGAGGTGCGCTCCGTACTGCGCGAAGACCTCGGGCAGGAACGCCCGCACGACGTGCCCGAAGATGATCGGGTCGGAGACCTTCATCATCGTGGCCTTGAGGTGCACCGAGAACAGCACGTCCTCGGCCTTGGCACGGGCGACCTGCTCCCTGAGGAAGGCGTCGAGGGCGGCCGCCCGCATGACGGTGGCGTCGACGACCTCGCCCTCGAGGACCTTCAGGCCGTCCTTGAGGACCCTCGTGCCGGAGTCGGTGACGAGCTGGATGGTCAGGGAGTCGTCGGCCGCGACCACGACGGACTGCTCGTTGGAGCGGAAGTCGTCCTTGCCCATGGTGGCGACCCGGGTCCTGGAGTCCGCGCTCCAGGCGCCCATCGAGTGGGGGTGCCTGCGCGCGTAGTTCTTGACGGCGGCGGGCGCGCGGCGGTCGGAGTTGCCCTCGCGGAGCACCGGGTTGACGGCGCTGCCCTTGACGCTGTCGTACCGGGCGCGGACGTCCCGCTCGTCGTCGGTGCGGGGCTCGTCGGGGTAGTCGGGCAGGTCGTAGCCCTGCGACCGGAGCTCGGCGATGGCGGCCTTGAGCTGCGGCACCGACGCGGAGATGTTGGGCAGCTTGATGATGTTGGCCTCCGGCGTCGTCGCCAGCTGGCCGAGCTCGGCGAGGGCGTCGCCGATCCGCTGGCCCTCCGGCAGCCGGTCCTCGAAGGCCGCGATGATGCGGCCCGCCAGGGAGATGTCACGCGTCTCCACCTCAACGCCCGCGGTCGCGGCGAACGCCTCGATGACCGGCAGGAACGAGTAGGTCGCCAGCATCGGCGCCTCGTCGGTGAGGGTGTAGATGATCTTGGCCATGAACGCGGCTCTCTCCCTGGAATAGTCCGGACGCACAACGGGTGCGAAGGCGGTGGTCAGGCTATCGAACGGCGCCCCGGGCGCGGCCCCGGCACCGTCCGCCGCAGCACCGGCGGGAGGGCGCGCGACGCCGGAGGTCAGGAGGCCGGGCCGGAGCCGACGTCGTCGGGGTGGATCTGCCCGGCGATGTCCTCGTCGCGCCGGTCGACGCTCGTGACGAGGTGGTAGGTCGCGCCGGCGATCGCCGCGCCCACGACGGGTGCCAGCCAGAACGCCCACAGCTGCCCCGGGGCCCCGTTGCCGTTGAAGAAGGCCACGGCGGTGGAACGGGCGGGGTTGACCGAGGTGTTGCTGACCGGGATCGAGATGAGGTGGATGAGGGTGAGCGCGAGGCCGATGGCGATGGGGGCGAAGCCCGTGGGCGCGCGCTCGTCGGTCGAGCCGAGGATGACGTAGAGGAAGAACGCGGTGAGGATGACCTCGGCGCACAGCACCGCCACGAGGCCGTACCCGCCGGGGGAGTGGTCGCCGTAGCCGTTGGCGGCGAGGTTGCCCGTGACCTCGAATCCCGGCTTGCCCCGAGCGATGCCCCAGACCGCCAGGCCAGCGAGGAGCCCCGCGGCGACCTGCGTCCCCACGTACGCCGGGACGTCCTTCCACTCGAACCGCTTGGCCACGGCGGCGCCGATGGTCACGGCGGGGTTGAAGTGAGCGCCCGACACGTGGCCTACCGCGTAGGCCATGGTCATGACGGTCAGTCCGAACGCGAGCGAGACCCCGAGGTGGCCGATGCCGAGCTGCACGCTCTGACCTGCCACCACGTTGGGCGCGAGGAACACAGCGGCGAGGACCGCGCTGCCGCAACCGCCGAAGACCAGCCAGAAGGTCCCCAGGGCCTCGGCGCCCAGCCGGGCCCGCATCGAGGGAGTGCGCATCGCCTTTCCTCCAGGGTGAGGCGGGTCGCCGACGACCCGCGGTACGACCACTGTCCCGCAGGTGCGCACGTCCGCACCCCGAAACGGCCCACGTGCGGGCATCCGGGGGCACAGCCGCGACCTTCGCGCAGCCGGCCCGCGCTGAGTGCGTCTGCGTGCCGTCGCGCCCGCCGCCCTGCGTCTGCCCCCGGCGCCGGCGACAAGGCTCCGGTGCCGGGCTCCCTCCCGCGGGGTGCGGAGGGAGTCCGTGCAGGTCAGAGGGGTGGGGACTCCGCGGCGTCCAGCGCCCGGCCCGGGGCGCCCCGGGCGTGGTCGCAGGCCCCCGGAAACGGTGCTACAGTTATGCCATCGCCGAACGCCAAGCGCGCTCGATCCGGTCGCTCCTGAGGAAGGAGCGGGGGATTTGACGCCCAAGTTGCGAAGCGAGTACCTTAGAACGGTTGCCCCGGACGCCTTCCGCTGAAAAGCGAGGTTGATGGTGCGCGTCCGAACCTTGAGAACTCAACAGCGTGTCAAAAATCGATGCCAATTACCTCGTCGTGGGGTATGCGTTTCCGGTCCGTTGTGGGCTGGTGATGTGTGTCCTGGACGATTTTCCTTTGGTTGACAATGAATTTCTGGCAATTGTGTCAGTTGTTCTTGCTCGGCTAGTGATTTAAACCCTTCGGGGTTCTGGTTTCCGCGGCTTCCGTTCCTTTGTGGGGTGGGGGTTGTGGTGCTGAACATCAATGGAGAGTTTGATCCTGGCTCAGGACGAACGCTGGCGGCGTGCTTAACACATGCAAGTCGAACGGTGACCTTCAGAGCTTGCTCTGGAGTGATCAGTGGCGAACGGGTGAGTAACACGTGAGCAACCTGCCCCAGACTCTGGAATAAGCCCGGGAAACCGGGTCTAATACCGGATATGACGCCAATCCGCATGGGTATGGTGTGGAAAGTTTTTCGGTCTGGGATGGGCTCGCGGCCTATCAGCTTGTTGGTGAGGTAGTGGCTCACCAAGGCGACGACGGGTAGCCGGCCTGAGAGGGCGACCGGCCACACTGGGACTGAGACACGGCCCAGACTCCTACGGGAGGCAGCAGTGGGGAATATTGCACA
>NZ_DATBMI010000112.1:0-27507 GCF_036554925.1 Pedococcus sp. | reverse complement strand
TGAAGGTGCAACGGCCAACGCGCCGAATGTCAGGAGGGCTGCTGTTGATCGTCGGTGCATCAACTCTTCACCAGCTTTGAGTCCGCGACCTTCCACCCGGTCGAGGTCCACACGACCTGGGTCCTGAAGGTGAGCTTTGCGCCTTGGCTCGTTGACACGACTGAACCGGTCGCGTCGACGACCTTGCTGGGTCGGTCGTCCGCCAGAACGTCGATGACGAATCCGTTGCGAACCGTGGTCGGGGTTACGACTGCGTCATCGACGTTGAGCGAGCGGGAATCGACATGATGACCTCGGCGCTTCATTTCGTCTGCCTTCTTGGCGAATGCCTGACAAGCCACGCAGCTGGCTGCGGAAAGTGATCGCAGAGAAGACGAATCGGCGCGATATTGCGAATCACTCAGGACTTCGTAGTAGAAGCTGGCGAAGGCTTTGGCGCCGTCGGGCGTGCGCTGCTTGGCGGCGGCGGGGATGGTCACCGTGGCCGTGCCGCTGGGGGTACTCGTCGTCGCTGACCCGGTCGACGTGGTCGCCGTGCTGCTGGAGCTCGCCGCCGCAGACCCCGATGGCGTGGGCCCGGCCTCGGCACCGTTGCACCCAGCCAACGCCAGCGCACAGGCGGCCGCCGAAGCAGCGATCCCCATCCTGCGGTAACCAGTCACAGCTCTCCCCATCTCGACCCCTCGGCCTGCAGTCGCCTGTGTTGCGCCCGTGTGGCCCGTCCGAGTCTACGGAAAACGGACATACGAGCCATCCGCGCTGTCCACAGGCAACTGCCCCCCGCCAGGGTCAACGAGCAGCATCGCCGGAGGTCACGGGGCGTCGCCGTGGGCGGCCCGTCGGCAGCCGGGTCCGCGTGCCCGGGCCCGGGGAGCCCGCCCTGCAGGAGTCACCCTCCTCAGGCAACACAGTGGGGGCCGAGCGTCGTGCGCCCGGCCCCCACTGCATCCCCTGAGGGTGTCCCCACGCAGCAGTGTGCTCCTTGATCCGCCGCCGTGCCATCGGAACCGGTTAACAGCCCGATATCGATCCGCGGGACTTGGTCACCACAACCGCCCCAACTGTCACACCGTCACCACGAAAGGGTTCATGTTCCGCTATGAGAGACGGCTCTGCCGAGAGGGCCTCGGCGCCGCCTATCATCGGGCGCAGGTCATGAGTGCCAGTGCCAAGCCCCGGCTTGCTGGCCGGCAACCCTCCTTCCGCGGTGGGGTGCCCCGGGTGAGGACCAGGCGCGAGGCGTGAGCCGAGCGCAAGCGCGGGAGACCTCATCACGTGTCCCGCACCGTCGTCGACGGTGCCCATTGCCACCGTCGGCGGCGGACCACAGCACGTCAGCCCACGACCAGCCGCGGCCCCGGTGAGCCGGCCCACGGAGCCGAGCGCAGCGGCATACGACATGGAAGGCCACGCGATGAGTGACCCCACCCCGAACTGGTCCTTCGAGACCCGTCAGATCCACGTCGGCCAGGAGCCGGACGCCGCCACCGGCGCCCGGGCCCTGCCGATCTACCAGACGACGTCCTACGTCTTCAAGGACACAACCCACGCCGCGAACCTCTTTGCCCTGAAAGAGTTCGGCAACATCTACACCCGCATCATGAACCCGACGCAGGACGCGGTCGAGCAGCGCATCGCCTCCCTCGAGGGGGGCGTCGGCGCGCTGCTGGTCGCCTCAGGTCAGGCGGCGGAGACCATCGCGATCCTCAACATCGCCGAGGCGGGTGACCACGTCGTCGCGAGCCCGAGCCTCTACGGCGGCACCTTCAACCTGCTCAAGCACACGCTGCCGAAGTTCGGCCTGCAGGTGACCTTCGTGGACGACCCGAACGACATCGAGTCGTGGAAGTCCGCGGTGCAGCCGAACACCAAGCTCTTCTTCGCCGAGACGATCTCCAACCCCAAGTCCGAGGTCCTCGACATCGAGGCCGTCGCGCAGGTGGCGCACGACAACGGCGTCCCGCTCGTCGTCGACAACACCATCGCCACGCCGTACCTCATCCGCCCGCTCGAGTGGGGCGCCGACGTCGTCGTGCACTCGGCGACGAAATACCTTGGCGGGCACGGCACCTCGATCGCCGGCGTCATCGTCGACGGCGGCACCTTCGACTACGGCCAGGACCCGGCGAAGTTCCCCAACTACAACACCCCGGAGGACAGCTACCACGGCCTGGTCTTCGCCCGGGACCTCGGCGTCGACAGCCCACTCGGCGCGAACCTCGCCTTCATCCTCAAGGCGCGCGTGCAGCTGCTGCGCGACCTCGGCGCGGCGATCTCGCCGTTCAACGCGTTCCTCATCGCCCAGGGCGTCGAGACCCTCAGCCTGCGCCTCGACCGCCACCTCGAGAACACCCACAAGGTCGCCGCGTACCTGCAGTCCAAGGACCAGGTCGACAGCGTCGTGTGGGCCTCGATCCCCGAGCACGAGAGCTTCGCGAAGGCGCAGAAGTACGCGCCGAAGGGCGCGGGCGCTGTGCTGGCGTTCGAGATCCACGGCGGTGTCGAGGCCGGCAGGCGTTTCGTGGAGGCCCTCAGGCTGCACAGCCACGTGGCCAACATCGGCGACGTGCGCTCGCTCGCGATCCACCCGGCGTCGACGACGCACTCGCAGGGTCCTGACGGCGACCGCCTCAAGGCCGGTGTGACGCCTGGCCTGGTCCGCCTCGCCGTCGGCATCGAGCACATCGACGACATCATCGCCGACCTCGAGCAGGGCTTCACGGCCGCCAAGTCCGCCTGACGGGGGAGCCGCAGGGGGTATGCCGCGGGGGCTGGTCGGTGACGCACGTCGCCGAGCAGCCCCCGTCGGCTACGACGCCAGCGGGTGGTCCGCCCACCGGCGGCAGGCCCAGCCGGAGGAGTCGACATCCAGCTCGACCGCCTCACCCGGCTCGAGCGGGTGCGCGTCGGCCCACGCTCGATCCACGTTGCGGCACAACGCGATCAGGCCGAGGGAGATGATCCCGCCGTGGGAGACCAGCAGGACGGTCTCGCCGCGGAACCGGTCGGCGACCTCCTCGACGACGCTCCGCAGCCGGTCGACGACGTGGTGGCCGGTCTCCCCGAACATCGCGCCGTCGAGGTCGCCGTCGAGCCAGGACGCGTAGACGTCGCCCGGGTCCGCGTCGCGCGGGTCCGGGGCGCTCGCCTCGTCGGCCATCAGCTCGCGCAGCCGGTCGTCATACGTGACGGGCAGCCGCAGCTGTTCGGCAACGATGCCCGCGGTCTGCGCGGCACGATCCATCGTGCTGGACCAGAGGGCCGCCACGCGGCGATCACGAGCGGCTCCGGCCAGCGCCCGGGCCTGGTCGCCCCCGCGCGGGGTGAGTCGTCGCGGTAGGCCGTTCCCCGGCGTCATGGCCTCAGCGTGCCGGGCGAGGATGACCCGGGCCGGGCACTGCAGGTCGCTCATCGCTCTCCCTCACCGGTTCAGGGCCGGGCGCTGCCGGCCAGGCCATCGTGGTGCCTCCGCCTGCTGTGGACAACCGGGCCGGCCTGCGGTGCAACCGGCCTAGCCTCGGAGCATGCCCGAGATCGAGGTGAGCGCCGAGGACGTGGCCCGGTTGGGGGGCTCGCTGGCCGAGGTCAGCACGTTCCTCCGCGCCCTGGGCCAGGCCACCGCTGTCGAGCCGTGGGCCTTCGGTCCGGGCAGTGCAGCGGGCGCAGTCCAGGCCGTCCTCGGCAACTGGGAGCGCGACCGGATCCTCCTCGCCCGCCGTCTCGACGAGCTCGCGAGCGCGGCCCAGAACGCCGGGTCCGCCTACCTCCAGGTCGAGACCGACGTCGCGGCCACCCTCGGAGGTCCCTGAGCGTGTTCCCGCCGATTCCCGGGAGCCCTGAGGTGGTGGAGGGGCTGGCCACCGCCCTGCGCGACGAGGCGATCCGTATCGGCTCGGCCCAGGCCCGGCTCGCGATGGTCCGCAGCGGCTCCCGGTGGGACAGCCCGGCTGGGCGCGCCTTCGCTGCGCGCGTCACCGAGCTGCCTCCCCTCCTGGGCGCGGTGGCCGAGCGCTATGTCGGTGCCGCAGCCGTCCTGCGCGTGTTCGCCGCGGAGTTCCGGGAGGCCCAGGACGCCTGCACCCGGGCGATCCTCCTGCGTGAGCGCGGCATCATCCGCCGCGATCGCTTCGGGGAGGCGATGGCGCAGGCCGAGCTGAGCGACGCTCCGGCCGAACAGGCGCGTGTGCCGGAGCTGCGAGCCCTCATGGTCCAGGGTGCGGCCGAGGTCCTGGAGCAGGAGCAGCTCTACCGACGAGCCCAGGAGCGCTTCCGCGAGGCGGACCAGCGCTGTGCCCGGTCACTGGGGGCCCTGCTCGACGACGCGCTCACCGACTCGTGGCAGTACGACACCGTGAAGGGGACCGCCTCCGTGGCGCGCAGCACCGCCGAGACGGCCGGCCTGCTCGCGCTCGTGCCCGGCTTCAAGCCTGCCGCCGGCGTCGCGGCGAGCGGTGCGGCCGGGCTCGGGCTCGCGGCGGACACCGTGCTGTGGGCTGCCTATCAGGAGGGGGCACTCGAACCCTTGGTGACCGAGGCGGCACTGGGCATGGTGGGAGTCGGCGCCGGAGTCCTCCGCAACGGCGCCCGGCTGGGGGCGCCGCCGTCGGCCGCCCACTCAGGGCCGTCGGAGCTGCTCACTCCCCGTGCCCGGATCGCCGGCGGGATGCGGGCCCAGATCAAGCAGGCCAACCCCTGGCCCCCACGTGAGGTGAGCAGTCCGGGAGGGTCCGGAGGGGCGGGAGCCGTGGCGACGGGACGGTCCCACGTCGCGCCGCGGAGCCTGGGGGACAGGGCGCGTCGCGCGGTCGACCTCCGGCTGGCGGCCGTCCGGGGCGACTGGAACCTCGCCACGCGCAACGGTGCCGACGCCCGCGCGATGCTGCTCACCGCGTACGGGCTCCACGCGGGCAGGACCGTGTACGACAAGGCTCCCCAGGTCACGGACGCCTTCGAGCGGGCCCAGCGTCTGCGGGAGCGTGCCGCCGGGCGACCTGACGGCCAGCGCGCGCCCGACGCCGGCCCGCCGTCGGCGTCGTCCTCGTGGTGAGGCCGTGCCCGGTCCCGGGCACGTCTGGGGCTCCCACCGCCTGGTGGGAGCCCCGGACGTGCGGCGACGTGCCGGCTGGCTACTTCAGGCGGACCACCGAGCCCGGACCGGTCGGCTCGAAGTTCTCGTCGAGCGGCGCCATCGTGCCGGCGTAGAGGTGGCCGCCGCCGTACTCGACGGACACCGCGTTCTCCAGTTTCATCCAGCGGTGCGGCTTGCCGTCCTTGATGGTGGAGATCTGGCCGGCGAAGAGCTCGGCGACGTAGATCCGCCCCTCGGGGCCGATGGCGAGGTTGGTGGCCCCTCCGAAGCCCGTCGCGACGCGCTTGGCCTCACCGGACTTCGGGTTGACCTTCCACACGCTGCCGCGGTCCCCGAAGCTCGGGTCCTCCGGCCCGCCGGGCAGGGTCGTCACGTACAGCCAGCCGTCGTGTCCCCACTCCACGTCGGTGGGCACCGCCTCGAAGCGGTAGGTCTTGCCGACCACACAGTCCGGGAGGCCGTCGACAGCCGCCATCTCGGCGGTGATCTTGGTGGGCTGCGACGGCAGCACCGCGAGCCTGGAGACCTTGCCCTGGGCGCTGACCTTGAGCAGGTCGTTGCCGGCTGCGTCGGCGACGATCCAGCTGTCTCCCCACGCCTCGACGGCGTACGGGTGCGACTCGACGATCCCGTTGTACTCCGCGTAGTCGCCCAGCGCGCCCTTGACGCAGTCGTCAGCGTTGTTGATGCCGTACTCGATCCGCTGGTCGGGGTTGCGGTCGGCCTCGAACCCGCTGAGGTCGGCCACGACGGTCTTCGACCCCTTCCTGATCGTCAGGGTCGTGGAGCCGTCGGTGTACGAGGTGGTGGTGTACGCCATCGCGTCCCCGGACCTGCTGAAGGCGAGCCCCGCGACCTCGCCCGGCTGCGGTCCCTCGGCCTTGGTGACCAGGCCGGTGCGGCGGATCTTGGAGACCAGGGAGGTGAAGCCGTCGGCGACGTAGACCTCGTCGTCGTCGATGGCGAGCTGGAAGGGCGCGTAGACATCCTCGGTGAGGACCTTGGGCTCACCTGCGGTGGCGGCGCCGGCCATCGGCACTGCCAGTGCTGCCGCCGCGGCCATGGCTGCGGGCAGTCGCCATCTGGGCATCAGTTCCTCCTCGTTGTGGGCGGGCCGCTGCGACGGGCCCGCTCTCGACGCTAGGTGGCACCCTCCGGCCGGCGATCCACCAGAAGGACCACCCAACGCCTACGCCCGCCTGCGCCAAACGGGCTGCGGTCTACCGCGTTGGGACGAGCGGCCACGCGGCAGCCGTCGCACAGGACCACGGGGTCGCACGTGCCGCCGACGTATGCTGAACGCCATGTCCACCCCCCAACCCTCCGAGCAGCCGCCTGCCCGGAGCGGGGGCCGTCCAGAGCACAGAGAACGCCGCGGGAACCGCAGGCGCGGCAGGCGCCCAGGCGCGCAGGCCGGCGGTCAGCGCCAGCGGGCCGCGACCGCCCACACGCCGGGTGCAGCACCCCGCCCGCGGCGTGCGATCCCGGTCCCCGAGCTGCACTACCCGGAGCACCTGCCCGTCGTCGAGCGCAAGGACGACATCGCGGCGGCGATTCGCGACCACCAGGTCGTCATCGTGGCGGGCGAGACGGGCTCGGGAAAGACCACCCAGCTGCCCAAGATCTGCCTCGAGATCGGCCGCGGGGCCGAGGGCCTCATCGGGCACACCCAGCCCCGACGCATCGCCGCCCGGTCGGTCGCCGAGCGGATCGCGGAGGAGCTCGAGGTGGACCTCGGGACGGCGATCGGCTTCCAGGTCCGCTTCACCGACCAGAGCAGCGACACCACGCTCGTGAAGGTGATGACGGACGGCATCCTGCTGAACGAGATGCAGCGCGACCGGGACCTGCGCAAGTACGACACGATCATCATCGACGAGGCCCACGAGCGCTCCCTCAACATCGACTTCATCCTCGGCTACCTCAAGCAGCTCCTGCCGCGGCGTCCCGACCTCAAGGTCGTCATCACCTCGGCGACGATCGACCCCGAGCGCTTCGCCGAGCACTTCGCCGCTCCCGACGGCACCCCGGCGCCGATCGTCGAGGTCTCCGGCCGCACCTACCCCGTCGAGCTCCGCTACCGACCGCTCGTCGACCCGGACCGCGAGGACGCCGACGAGCGCGACCAGGTGACCGGCGTCTGCGAGGCCGTCGAGGAGCTGTGGACCGAGGCCCGCGGGGACGGCGGCGACCAGGACATCCTCGTGTTCCTCTCCGGTGAGCGCGAGATCCGTGACACCGCAGACGCGCTCGCGTCGATGGCCTTGCCGCAGACCGAGATCCTGCCGCTGTTCGCGCGGCTCTCCGCGGCCGAGCAGCACCGGGTCTTCGGTCGGCACACGGGCCGACGCGTCGTGCTGGCCACCAACGTGGCCGAGACCTCCCTGACCGTCCCCGGCATCCGCTACGTCGTCGACGCCGGTACCGCCCGCATCTCCCGGTACAGCCAGCGCACGAAGGTGCAGCGACTGCCCATCGAGCCCATCTCGCAGGCCAGCGCGAACCAGCGAGCCGGCCGCTGCGGCCGCGTCGCCGACGGCATCTGCATCCGCCTCTACTCCGAGGACGACTACGAGAGCCGGCCCGAGTTCACCGAGCCCGAGATCCAGCGCACCAGCCTCGCCTCCGTCATCCTCCAGATGACCTCGCTCGGCTTGGGCGACATCTCGGCCTTCCCGTTCGTGGACGCGCCGGACTCCCGCCAGATCGCGGACGGCGTGCGGCTGCTCGAGGAGCTGGGGGCCTTCGACGCGTCTGCCGGGGGCGCGCCGGAGCAGGGCGCTTCGGCCGCGCGCGGCTCGCAGGCGAGGCGGGGCCGCGGGCGCCGGCTCACGGCATACGGCAAGGCACTGGCGCGCCTGCCCCTCGACCCGCGTCTGGGGCGCATGCTCCTCGAGGCGGACCGCAACGGCTGCACGAGCGAGGTCCTGGTCATCGTCGCGGCACTCTCGATGCAGGACCCTCGTGAGCGTCCTGCCGACAAGCAGACCCAGGCCGACCAGGCCCACGCACGCTTCCGCGACGAGCACTCCGACTTCATCTCGCTCCTCAACCTCTGGCGCTACCTGAGGGAGCAGCAGAAGGCGTTGAGCGGCAGTGCCTTTCGGCGCATGTGCAAGAACGAGTTCCTGCACTACCTGCGGGTGCGCGAGTGGCAGGACCTCCACAGCCAGCTGCGCCAGGCCTGCCGCCAGCAGGGACTGGACCCGAACCAGGCCACGGCCGCCCCGGGGGAGGAGCCGCAGGTGGACCTCATCCACCAGTCGCTTCTCGCCGGCCTGCTCTCGCACCTCGGGCTGCGCGACGAGGTGAAGCGCGACTACCTCGGCGCCCGCGGAGCGCGGTTCGCCATCTCGCCCGGCTCGACCCTGTTCCGCCGGCAGCCGACGTGGGTGATGTCGGCCGAGCTGGTGGAGACCTCGCGGCTGTGGGCCCGCACCAACGCCCGTATCGACCCCGTGTGGGCCGAACGCCTGGCGACGCACCTGGTCAAGCGCACCTACAGCGAGCCCCGCTGGTCGCGGAAGCAGGGCGCGGCGCTGGCCACCGAGCGGGTCACGCTCTACGGGGTGCCCCTGGTCGCGGCCCGCACGGTGCAGTACGGCCGGATCAACCCCGAGGAGTCGCGCGACCTCTTCATCCGGCACGCGCTCGTCGAAGGTGACTGGGACACGCACCACGAGTTCTACCGCGCGAACCAGGTTCTGCTGCAACGGCTGTCGGAGCTCGAGGAGCGTGCGCGACGTCGCGACATCGTCGTGGACGACGACACGCTGGTCGAGCTCTACGACCAGCGCATCCCCGCCGACGTCGTGTCGGCCCGCCACTTCGACAGCTGGTGGAAGAGGGCCCGGCGCGAGACGCCGGAGCTGCTGACCTTCACCGAGGACCTGCTGACCCGCACCACGGGGGAGGCGGTGTCGACGACGGACTACCCGGCCACCTGGCGGCAGGGCGGGCTCGAGCTGCCGGTGACCTACCAGTTCGAGCCGGGTGCGGCAGCCGACGGCGTGACCGTGCACATCCCGGTGCAGGTGCTGAACCAGGTTGCCGACGACGGCTTCGACTGGCAGGTGCCGGGCCTGAGGGCGGACCTCGCGACCGCGCTGTTGAAGTCGCTGCCCAAGGCGACTCGTCGGCACTTCGTCCCCACGCCCGACCACGCTGCCGCGGCACTCGCCGACGCGCAGCCCGGCGGTGGGCGCCGCCTCACCGAGGAGCTGTCACGGGTCCTCCACGCCCGCACGGGCGTGCGCGTGCCCGACGCGGAGTGGGACGTCACCCGGGTCCCCGACCACCTGAGGATCACCTTCAGCGTCGACGACGACCGCGGGCGAGCTCTCGCGACGGGGAAGGTTCTCGAGGACCTCAAGGACGGGCTGGCCGGCCAGGTGCAGCGGCGGATGTCGCGAGCTGGAGCCTCCATCGAGCGAAAGGGCCTGCGGCAGTGGGACTTCGGGACGCTCCCGCGGAGCTTCGAGGCCGAGTCGGGCGGACAGCGGGTCCACGGCTACCCGGCTCTCGTCGACCGCGGCGGGAGCGTCGACCTCGTCGTGCTGCCGGGGGAGCGCGAGGCCCGGGCAGCCACGCGCCTCGGCGTCCGACGCCTGCTGCTGCTGAACACGACGGCTCCCTGGAAGCGCGTGCTCGCCCGGCTCGGCAACGCCCAGAAGCTGGCCCTCGGGAACAACCCGCACGGGAGCGTCCCGGCCCTGCTCGAGGACTGCCTCGCGTGCGCGGTCGATGCCATCGTCGCCGAGCGGGCGCCGGCGAGCGTGCACGACGCGGAGACCTTCGAGGACGTTCTGGCCGGCGTGCGCGCCCACGCCGCGGCCCGCGTGCTGGGCGTCATCGACGAAGTCGAGCCGGTGCTGACCCTGGCCCGCCAGGTGGAGCAGGGGATCGCCACCCTGACCGCGCCGGCCGTCGCCGCGATGGCGGCCGACCTGCGGGCGCAGCTGCGGAGCCTCGTCTACCCGGGGTTCGTCGCCGACACGGGCCTGGACCGGCTGCCGCACCTGCGCCGCTACCTGCGGGCCATGGTGCAGCGGATCGAGAAGGCGCCGGGCGCTCTGGCCCGCGACGCGCAGAGCCAGGAGACCGTCGACCGGGTGGAGGAGGCGTATGCCGACCTGCTCGACTCCCTCGCGCCCGTCGACCGTCGCTCGGAGCCCGTGCGGGAGGCCGGGTGGATGATCGAGGAGCTGCGGGTGAGCCTTTTCGCGAACAGCCTCGGCACGGCATACCCGGTGTCCGAGAAGCGGATCCGCAAGGCTCTCGAGGAGCTGGCGTCCTGACGGGGCGACCGGTGTCGGACCCGTCTGGTTGACTCGTTCGGAGGGTGAGGCGGGGCCCGCCCGGGGTCGAGAGGGGTTGGTGCCGGTGGGAAAGAGGGCGTGGTTCGGGGTGTACGTCGACCGTCTCCTGATGGAGCAGTTCGACACCACGACGCTGGTCAGGGACGGCGACGGCGACGTGCCGTTCAGCAAGGGCACGTCGGCGTGCTTCGTCACCGTCGAGCCCCGGCCGCTGGGCGTCCGCGTCTGGGGGATGGCCGCGACGGGGATCAAGCCCACCGCGGCAGTCCTGCGCGAGGTCAACGAGCTCAACCAGCAGGCCACCCTCGCGAAGGTCGTGCTCGCCGGCGACCGGGTCTGGGTGGAGGTCCGGCTGCCTGCCGACCAGGTCTCGCCGCGCTCCCTGCGGCGGGCCTGCCAGCAGGTCTGCACGATCGCCGACGACATCGGCTCGCTCTTCGCCGGGGTCTACGGCGGGTCGACGCCCTTCCCCGTCGACGCGCAGGCAGGCTGACCGCCATGGTCACGTGCATTCCCGAGGCGCCGAAGTTCGCGTCACCGGCGGAGGAGACCGCCTGGCGCCACCTGCGCGACGCCCTGAGGCCTCAGGACGTCCTCGTCGCGAACCAGCGGTTCACCGACCACGCCAAGGACCACGAGGTCGACCTCTTGGTGCTCATGCCCGGCTACGGCATCGTCGCCGTCGAGGTCAAGGGCGGGTCGGTCTCCCATGACGGCCGACGATGGACGCGCCGGCGCCGGGGCGAGGACGTCGAGCTCGACCCGGTGGGCCAGGCCCGCGACGCCCGGTATGCCGCGCGCTCCTACGTCGAGGCGGACCCGCGGTGGAAGGACTCATCGCGGCGCCGGGTGCGCTGGGGGCACGCCGTGGTGCTGCCCAACACGGTGGTCGACGAGGACTTCACGCTGCCCGCCGGCCCGCGGTGGCTCGTGAGCGGTCGCGACGACCTGCCCCGGCTCGGCCAGCGGCTGCGGGCGCTGATCGCGGAGCAGGAGAGCCACAACCGGGCTGCCGACGCCGACGATGTCGCGCTCGTGGTGGACATCCTCCGCGGGCGCAACCGACCCGTGCACTCGCTGACGGCGGAGGCCGACGAGCGGGAGGAGGCCATGGAGCGGCTCACCCAGGAGCAGCTCACGCTGCTGAGGGTGACGCGCCTGCTCACCAGGGTGGAGATCCGGGGCGGCGCGGGCTCGGGCAAGACCGTCATGGCGCTGACCCACGCGAGGCAGCTGAGCCACGGACGCGGTGAGCTGCCCGCCCAGCGCGTGGCACTCATCTGCTACTCCCGCGGGCTCGCCGCGTACTTCCGCCGTATCACCTCGGGGTGGAGCCGGCGCGATCGGCCGGCCTTCGTCGGGACCTTCGAGGAGTGGGGGCTCTCGTGGGGCGCCGAGCCCGTCGCGAGCTGGCGCGCCCGGCAGCACGGCGACACCGTCGACACGCCGTACTACGAGCAGGTGCTTCCCGCCGAGATGGCCGGTCTCGCCGAGGGCATCCCCGAGCGCAGACGCTTCGACGCCGTCATCGTCGACGAGGCGCAGGACTTCGCCGAGGAGTGGTGGCATCCCGTGCTGGGAGCCCTGCGGGACCCAGAGTCGGGTGGCCTCTACCTCTACTCCGATGCCAACCAACGGGTGTTCCAGCGCTTCGGCGAGCCACCGGTCCCACTGGTGCCCCTGGTTCTCGACCACAACCTGCGCAACACCACCCAGATCGGCGAGGTCATCAACCCGCTGGCACCCAACCGGATGCGGCTGCTCGGCGGACCCGGCATGGACGTGACGTTCGTGCCGTGTGCAGCGGAAGAGGCCCTCGGCATCGCCGACGACCACGTCGACGCCCTGCTCGACGAGGGGTGGCGTGAGCGCGACATCGCCCTGCTGACCGTCGGCAGCCGGCACCCGGTCCAGAAGGACCTCGCCGAGGTCGACCCGGAGGCGTACTGGAACTCGTTCTGGGACGAGGACTCCACGTTCTACGGCCACGTCCTCGGTTGCAAGGGTCTGGAGCGCCGGGCCGTGGTGCTGTGCATCAACAAGGACACCGTCCACGACCGCGACCGCGAGAAGCTCTACGTCGGGCTGTCGCGCGCCACCGACCGGCTCGTCGTCGTGGGCGACCCGGACTACCTCACGCAGGTGTGCGGTCCCGAGGTGGCCAGGCGTCTGGGCCTCCCCGCGCTGCCGTCCCCGATCGCCACCTGAGCGGCCCACACCCCGAGGCGCGGAGGGCCCCGGTCGCACCGAGGGCCTGGTGCGCAGCCGCACCAGGCCCTCGACAACGCGGGGGTCAGGCCAGGTGGACGTTCTCGTGGCCGTCGGTCGCCAGCTTCTCGTGCTTGACGTTGAGGAACGCGAAGGTGATCGCTGCGCCCACGAGGATCATCGCCGCCCCGACGAGGTAGGCCTGGCTGGCCCCGAAGGTCTGGGCCTGCAGGGGCAGCAGCTCCTGGGCGGCCTTCAGCTGCTCGGGGGTCAGCGCCCCCGAGGCCGCCTTGGCCTGCAGGTCCGTCCCCAGCTCGGCGGCGCGGTCCTTCAGCGAGCTCGCGAAGACGGTGCTGAGGGTGGCCAGGCCGAGCGAGCCGCCCACCTGCTGCATCGTGTTGAGCACGGCCGAGGCCACGCCGGAGTCCTCCTGCGCGACGCCCGCGACGGCGGTCAGGGTCAGCGGCACGAACACCAGGCCCATGCCGAACGCCATGACGACGATCCACGGCAGCAGACCCGTGGCGTACGAGCTGTCCACCTCGAGCTGGGCAAAGCCCCACATGCCGCCGGCCGCCATCAGGGCGCCGGTGCCGGCGATCCAGCGCGGGTCGACGCGGGTCATCAGTGCCGAGGCGAGCTGCGCCGCCGCCACGATGCCGAACGAGAACGGCAGGAAGGCGAAGCCCGCCTTGAGCGGCGAGTAGCCCAGCACCTGCTGGATGTACAGGCCGAGGAAGAAGAACATCGAGAACATCGCGGCACCGACGACGAGCATGACGACGAAGGACGTGCCCCTGGTGCGGTCCTCGAGGATCCGCACCGGCATCAGCGGGTGCTCCGAGCGGGTCTCGATGACCATGAAGAGCGCGAGCAGGACGACTCCGGCGACGAGGGTGGCAACCGTGACGCTGTCGCCCCACGACGTGCTGGCGGCGTGGGTCAGGCCGTAGACCAGCGAGACCAGGCCGGCCGTGCCGGTGACGGCGCCGGGGACGTCCAGGCTGCCGCGACCGCGGGCCGACTCGCCGAGGAAGCGCGGGGCGAGGAACGCCACGGCCAGGCCGATCGGCACGTTGATGAAGAACGTCCAGCGCCAGTTCGCCTCGGTCAGGGCCCCGCCGAGGATGAGGCCGATGGCGGCCCCCGCACCGGACATCGCGGCATACACGCCCATGGCCCGGTTGCGGGCCGGCCCGGCCGGGAAGGTGGTGGTGATGAGCGCCAGCGCGGTGGGCGAGGCCATGGCGGCGCCGACACCCTGCAACGCCCGGGAGGCGAGCAGGATCGCCTCCGAGGTGGCCAGGCCGCCCAGGAGTGACGCCGTCGCGAAGACCAGGACGCCGGCCACGAACACGCGGCGGCGGCCGAACAGGTCGCCGAGCCGGCCGCCGAGGAGCAGGAGTCCGCCGAAGGCGAGGGTGTAGGCGTTGACCACCCACGAGAGGTTGTCCGGGGTGAACCCGAGGTCCTCCTGGAGGCGGGGGAGCGCGATGTTCACGATGGTGCCGTCGAGCACCACCATGAGCTGGGCCGCGCTGATGATCGCGAGCGCGAGCCCGAGGTGGCGGTGGCCGTGGCCGGTCTGCACCACCGGCTCCGTGGCGAGCTGCTGGGGACCGGCTGGTTCTGTCGGCTCGGCGACAGCGGGCTGGGACATGGTCGGGCCTTTCGGTGGGGCGGCGGCCCGGGGGCCGGCGGTGGTGGGGTCAGTCGCGCAGCGTGGCCGCGCAGGCAGGCAGGACGATGGTGTCGACGAGCTCCGCGAGGCGATCCGCAGAGACCGTGTGGCCCATGAGCAGGGCCTCGTGGACGGCGATGGCAGGGAGCAGCCGGGCGAGGGTGGGCAGGTCGGCGTCGGGGCCCACCTCGCCCCGCTGCTGCGCGGCCTCGAACACGGCGACCGAGGTCGCCACCTTGGGGGCGATGAGCCGGCTGCGGATCGCCTCCATGAGCTCCGGGTCGCGATGCATGGAGCACAGGAGGGAGGCGAAGATGCTGATCGGCCGCTCGTCGGTCAGCCCGCCCTTGGCGCAGGCCTGGCCGATGAGGTCCGAGCGGAGCGACCCGGTGTCGGGAACCTGGTCCGCCTCGACGCCGACCATCAGGCCCGCGGCATCGACGACCAGGTCGGCCTTGCCCGGCCACCGACGGTAGAGCGTCGCCTTCGAGGCGTGGGCCTCGGCGGCCACGGCGTCGAAGGTGAGCCGGTCGTAGCCCACCTCGGCGAGCAGCCGAAGCACCGCCTCGAGGATCTCGCGCTCACGCTCGCCCTCGACACGGGGGCGTGCACGGGTCGGCTCGGCCGGGCTGCTGGTGTCCACTCTGGCTTCCTCAGGAAAGTACGAAACTGTTTCGTTCCATCCGAACGGCCGCCCCACCGCATTCATTCCCGAGTCGCCGGACAGCATTCATCCCCCAGTGGCCTGGGGCCGAACGGCGCGCCGCGCGGCTGCCGAAGGCGCGCCCGCCACGGTGGCGGGGTGGGGCCCCTGTCAACGACTGAGGAATCCCTTGGCAGGCTGGGGCGTTGTGGCTCGTGTACGACCACCGAGAGAGGACCCACCGTGCTCAACCCGTCCGAGCTCTACCGCTTCGAGACCGACACCGATCCGCAGTCGCTGCGCGCGTCGGTCATGGTCGTCGCGTTGGGGGGCTTCATCGACGCCGGTCAGACCCAACGCCTTCTGACGGAGCACCTCCTCGCGACCGCCGAGAGCTCCGTGGTGGCGTCCTTCGACACCGACCAGCTCATCGACTACCGCGGTCGGCGTCCCGGGATGGTCTTCGACACCAACCGCTGGGTGAGCTACGACGACCCGTGCCTGGCCCTGCACCGGATGGTCGACGGCGACGGCACCCCCTACTTCCTGCTCGCCGGCCCGGAGCCGGACTACCAGTGGGAGCGGGTCGTCGAGGCGGTCCGCCAGCTGGTGGTGCTCCTCGGCGTCGACCTGGTGGTGTCAGCCCACGGGATCCCCATGGCCGTGCCGCACACCCGGCCCATCGGCCTCACCGCGCACGCCACGGACCCGCGGCTGATCCCGGAGCAGGTCAACCCGTTCGGGCGGGTGCAGGTGCCCGGCAGCCTCCCTTCGCTCCTGGAGCTGCGGCTCGGCGAGTCCGGGCACGACGCGCTGGGCTTCGCCGTCCACGTCCCGCACTACCTTGCGCAGTCCGAGTTCGCCGACGGCGCGGTGACGGCGCTGAACGCCATCACCGCCGCGACCGGCCTGAACCTGCCCATCGACGACCTGGTCGCGGCGGCGGGGCTCAACCGGGCCGAGATCGCCCAGGAGGTCGCCGGCTCCGACGAGGTCGCCCAGGTGGTGGCCGCGCTCGAGCGCCAGTACGACACCTTCATCGAGGGTCTGCAGAAGCCCAGCCTGCTCGCCACCGACGTCAGTGAGCTCCCGTCAGCCGACGAGATCGGGGCCGAGTTCGAGCAGTTCCTCCGCGAGCAGGGGGAGCAGGGCGGCGACTCCAACCGCTCGTCCTGACCGCAGGCACCTGACCGACAGGGGCGGGAGGCCACGTGCCTCCCGCCCTGTCGTGTCGTCTCCGGTCGTTTCGCGCGAGCCCCGGTGGCGGGCAGGCGATGTCGTATGCCGTGTCAGACCCTGGCATGGCGGGCGCGGCTGAAGCTGTAGAGCCCGTAGGCGGCGAGGCCGACCGCCACCGCGGTGAGCAGGCCCGGCCCGAACGGCTGCTCCTTCAGGGTGCGCAGGGCGCCGTCGAGACCGGACGACTTCTGCGCGCTGCCCTGCTGCGCCGCAGCGATGAAGAGGACGCCGACCACGCCCAGGGCGATGCCCTTGGCGATGTAGCCGACCACCCCGGCGCGGGTGGCCCACGTGCCCGGGTGCTCCTCGAGGTCGCGCAGGAACTTCTTCGTGGCGCCCTTGTGCACGTGGTAGACACCGACACCCACGATCACGACGCCGACCGCCGCGACCAGCCAGCGGCCACCCGGCTGCTTCATGAGCGTCGCCGTGAAGTCGACCGTCTGCTGCTTGCTGTCGGACGCCTTCCCGCGCGCGAAGCCGAAGGCCGTCCAGGCCAGCGCGAGGTAGATGACGGCCTTGGCCGCAGCCTTGGCCCGCGGCCCCCAGGCGTCCTTGCCCGAGCCGGGGTGGCCCACGACCGCGTCGGCGACCTGCCAGAGCCCCAGGCCCAGGAAGCCCAGGACGCCGACCCACAGCACGGTCTGCCCGACGCCGTTGCCGGACAGCGTCTGCAGTGCACCGCCCTGGTCAGCCTGCTGGCCGGAGCTGCCGAGCCCCCAGGCGACCTGCAGGGCGATCCACCCGATGATGAGGTGCAGCAGCCCCGACACGGCGTACCCCACCCTGGCCGTGGTCTCGAGTGCGGGGTGGTCGCTGGCCTGGCGGGCCGTGTGCCTGAGGTCTGTCATGGCGCACACCCTGCCACGATGTGGCCCTGACCTCAGCCTTTGGCGTCCGACCAGCGCCGGACAATGCTCGTGTCGGCCACGAAGCGCACCTGTGTGGAGCCCGTCCAGCGCCGCGCGCTGTCGTCGAGGGCGGTCGCGACCCTGCGCCGCACTTCCTCCGCAGCCTGCTCGGGGACGTGCAGCAGCAGCTCGTCGTGCAGGCACAGCACGATCTGTGCCCCCAGGTCGCCGGTCATCGCCCGCACCGTGGCGGCCCAGGCCTTGAACAGCTCGGCGGCGGCGCCCTGGACCACCGCGTTGCGGGCGAAGCGACCCCGTGCGGCGTCCCGAGCCGGCTCGGCGCCGGGCTCGACGGGTCCGCCGGGTCCGCCGGATCCGCCGGGTCCGCCGGGTCCGCCGGGTCCGCCGGGTCCGCCGCCGGGCTGCGTACCGGTCTGCCCGGCTGCCCGTGTGTCGGGACCGGCGCCGTCACGCGCTGCCCTCGGCGGGGTCGCCACCGGCGGCGCGCCGCCTGCCGCGTCACGCCGCGCCGGCTCCCCGGTCGCCTCGCTCACGAACACCCGCGCCAGCGGGATCGCCCGGCCGCCGAAGGTGCGCAGCGGCTGCCGCCGCACACCCGCGGCATACGCCCGGTCGAGGTAGGCCATCGCCGCCGGGTAGGCGCGCTCGAGGCCCCGCAGGGCCTCGCCGGCCGCGCCGCTGCGCTGGCCGTACATGGCGGCGAGGACAGCGACCTTCGCCACGGGGCGCTCCACCCCCAGCGATGCGGCCACCGGTGCGTAGAGGTCGTCGGCGCGGGTGGCCGCCGCGAACGCGCGATCCCCGGAGACGGCCGCCAGCACCCGCGGCTCGATCTGACCGAGGTCGGCCCGGACGAACACGTGACCCGGACGGGCGGCGACGGCCGGGCGCAGCGAGGTGGGCAGGTTGTGCAGGCCGTTCTGGGCGGTCATCCGCCCCGCCGCGCCGTCGCAGGCCGTCCAGCCGCCCCGCAGCCGGTCGTCCGGGCCGACGTGGGCATCGAGCCAGGCGTAGCCGTAGGTCGTGGCGATCCGCTCGGCGCGGCGCCACTCCAGCAGGGCCGCGACCAGCGGGTGCGTCTCGCGGAAGGGCTCGAGCACCCACTTGCGGGTGTTCGGCACGACCACGCCCACGCTCGCGAGCAGCTCGCGGACCTGGAGCGGGTTGCGCAGGTCGGTGCCCTCGCGGCCGGGCGCGTGCCGCAGGACCTCGCGGTCGCGCGCCGCGCGGATCGCGCGGGTGTCGGCCTCGCTCTGCGGCCGCGGCCCGGCGGCCTGCGAGATGAGCTCCTCGGCCGCGCGGCGGTCCACCGGCAGGCCGTCCCTGGCCAGCTCGACGCACAGCAGCGCGGCGGCCGACTCCGACGTCACCGTGGCCACGGCTCGACTCCCGGCCGCGGCCAGCCGGGTCTCCTGGGCGCTGGCGCAGACCAGCGCGGCCTCCGCCCAGGCGACCAGCCGCGCGTCGTCCATCGGCCACGCGGCCGTGCCCGCGTCGGGCAGGAGGTAGCCGTCGGTGCGGATCGGGGAGCCGGGTCGCGTGGGGAGCGCGCCGTCCGCGTCGCCCCCGTCACCCCCGGCGCCGTCTGCCGCGTCCAGGTCGAAGAGGTGGCCCGAGGGCGGGCGCGGGAGCGAGGTGAGGTCGAGGCCCTGCGCTGCGGCCCAGGCCAGCTGGGGGGTGGCCTCCCAGCCTCCCTCGGCGAGGCGGTGTGCCTCGGCGATGTCCCAGCAACGGGCCAGCCGGGCCCCGGTGGCGACGAAGGGTGACGCGTCGCCGGCCGCCGACCACCAGGTCCACCGCGGGGACCGCTCGGACTCGAGGGCCCCGACCTCCGCGGCGATCTCGTCGAGGGTTCCCACCCGGCAGACCCCCGCCCCCACCAGGGCAGCGCGGTGGGGCGTGGCCGCCGGGGCGGAACCGGAGCGCGCCGGGGGAGGAGCGACCACGAGGGCGACCCGCTCGGGAGGGCGCGCGTCGGGGGTCATGCGGACATTCAACCCGCCCGGGACGACACCGGGCGACGCAGGAGGACCAGCCCCAGCGTGCCGAGGGCGAGGCCCATCGCCAGCGCCACGACCCCCACCACCCCGACGAGCGCGGCGTCGCCGAACGCGATGCGGCGGGCGGCATACAGGCCGGTGCCCCCGGCCGTGCACTCGAAGTCGTAGGTGCCCGCCCGGACCGACCCCGCGGTGGAGGCGGCGACAACGAACCGGCCGGTCTGGAGGTCGACCGACCGGCCCCTCGTCTCCTCCAGCAGGATGCGCTCGCCACCGCGGGTGATCGAGCATGAGGTTGATCCCGTCCCGCCCTCGTCGCGCAGCAGGGTCATCCCGCTGCGGCTCACGGTCACGCGGTCGCCGGACGCGATCGGCGTCGGGTCCTGCGCGAACATCGACCACGCCGCGGAGCCGGCGAGCGAGACCAGCGCCCCCGCCACCACGAGTGACACGGCTGCCACCAGCAGCAGGGCACCCGACCCGCGTGACCGCCTCCGCCCCATGGCCGCACTCTAGGCCGCGGGCGGCCTCGTGACGGTGACCTCAGACCCGCGACTTCAGCGCGGTCTGTCGCTTGATGCGGCTCAGCATCCCGACCATGCCGCGCAGGCGGAGCGGCGACACCGCGTCGGCGAGCGAGAACCGGTAGGGAGCGTCCTCCGGCACGGCGAGGATCTCGTCGACCGTCAGCTGGTCCAGGCCCTCGTGGAGGATGCCGGCGAACCCCCGCGTGGTCGGGGCCTCCGGCGGGGCGGAGAAGTAGAGCGACACCCGGCGGTCGCCCGGCTCGGGCGCGGACTCCTCGTCGACCTCCACCACCAGGAACAGCGGTGACTGGCACTCGTGGACCTGTTCCATCCTCTCGGGCGCCGCGGCATACCGGTCCGGGAGCTCGGGCAGCTCCTCGCTGAACTCCAGCAGCAGCTGGAGGCGCTCGGGCACGGGCAGCTCCGCGAAGTCCCGGGCGATCTCGGCCAGGGCCTGGGGCAGGTCGGCGGTCTCGACCGCGGTCACGGTGGTCTACCTCTCGACGGGGACGCGCACGGCGTTGCCCCACTCGGTCCAGGACCCGTCGTAGTTGCGGACGTTGCCGAAGCCGAGCAGGTGGGTCAGGACGAACCACGTGTGCGAGGAGCGCTCACCGATGCGGCAGTAGGCGACCGTCGGCGCGGCGGGGTCGAGGCCCTGCTCCTGGAGGTAGATCGCCTCGAGGTCCGCACGCGACTTGAAGGTCCCGTCCTCGTTCGCGGCACGCGCCCACGGCACCGACCTCGCACCCGGGATGTGGCCGCCGCGCATGGCGCCCTCCTGGGGGTAGTCAGGCATGTGCAGCAGCTCGCCGGAGTACTCGCCCGGGGAGCGGACGTCGACCAGGGGGCCGCCGAGGTGGTCCAGCACGTCGTCCTTGAAGGCGCGGATCGGGGCGTCGTCGCGCTCGACGACCGGGTAGTCGGCCGGCGCGGGGGAGGGCACGTCCTTGGTGAGCTCGCGGCCCTCGGCGATCCACTTGGCACGGCCGCCGTCGAGCAGGCGGGCGTTCTCGTGCCCGAAGAGGCTCATCACCCAGAGCGCGTAGGCCGCCCACCAGTTGCTCTTGTCGCCGTACAGCACCACCGTCGTGTCGCGGCCGACGCCGCGCTCGGACATCACCCTCGCGAACTGCGCGCCGTCGACGTAGTCGCGCATCAGCGGGTCGTTGAGGTCCTGGTGCCAGTCGAGCTTGAGGGCTCCCGGTATGTGCCCGGTGTCGTAGAGCAGGACGTCCTCATCGGACTCCAGCACGACGATGCCATCGGGGTTGCCGGCCTCGAGCTGGGCGGCGAGCCACTCCGTGGAGACGAGCCTCTCGGGGTGCGCGTACTCGGCGAAGCGAGCGTCCTGGGTCTGCGGATCGGCCATGCGTCCACGATAGTCCGGCAGCCGCGCGGGGCCCGTGGCAGGATGGGCAGACCGTCGGCAGAAAGGGCCATCGTGGGCATTCTGGACATGGGCAAGGACGACACGGACACGGCGACGAGGCGCTCTGCGCTGGACCAGGCGAGTGCCGGACCCGAGGACCACGGCGCCTTCGGCAACGCCACCGTGCGGCTGATCGAGAGCATCCTCGACGCCGGCATCGACGGCCGGGGCCCGTTCGAGTCCGCCCAGCACGTCGCCGACGTCGCGCGGTCGAGCAGGGCCGACGCCGAGCAGGCCGTGGACGCCATCGTGCAGCAGCACCTCAAGCTCGCAGCGGCCGGCGGGTTCGTCACGGGTATCGGCGGTTTCATCACGCTCCCGGTCGCCCTCCCCGCCAACGTCGTCGAGTTCTACCTCGTCGCCACACGGATGGTCGCGGCGGTCGCCTCCGTGCGCGGCTACGACATCCGCCAGCCCGAGATCCGGGCGGCCGTGCTGCTCACCCTCGTCGGCGCCGACTCGGACGACCTGCTCAAGAAGGCCGGCGTCGGCGTCACCGGTCGGCTGTCGAACCTCGCCGCTCAGCGGTTGCCGGGGCCCGCCCTGATGGTCGTCAACAAGGCGGTCGCGTTCCGGTTGCTCAGCCAGATCGGCAAGAAGTCGCTGACCAGGCTCGGCAAGGGCGTGCCCCTCGTGGGCGGTGCCGTGGGCGCCGGCCTCGACGCGTACCTGATCAAGCGGATCGCGGACAGCGCGCGGCACGAGTTCCCGCCCCGCCCCCGGGGAAACTGAGCTTCGGCCCTGCCCTCGCGGCACCCCTCCCACGGCCCTCCTCGGCCCTCCTCGACCCGCCGGGCGGGCGCCACGCCGGCACGGCCGGCCGCCACCCGCCCGTATGCCGCGTGCGGGCCGCCGCGGTTCGGGAGCCGCGTCGGGAATGGTGCGTCCCCGCTGCTCGTTGCCAACGTGTTCGGCGCCATCGTCGGACGATGGGAGTGAAGACCATGGCCAGCACCACGAATCGGGCCTCCAAGCGCTGGGGGATGTTCCGCACCTTCGTCGTCGCGCTCCGGACCGCCACGCGCCCGGGCTCCGCGGGGCTGGGGGAGCGGCTGAGGGCCGTGCCACGGTTGGTGCGGGCGACCCTGCGCGGCGAGTACCACGGCACCACGGTGGGCCGGCTCGTCCTGATCGCCGGGGCCCTCGCGTACATCGTGTCCCCGCTCGACGTGTTCCCCGAGGCCCTGTTCAGCGTGTTCGGCCTGGCCGACGACGCCATGCTGGCCAGCTGGATCGCGGCAGCGCTGGTCAACGAGACCGAGGCGTTCCTGAACTGGGAGCGGAACGCCGCCTGGCAGCAGTACCGGGACCAGAACCCCTCGGGCACGGGGCGGGACCAGGGGGCTGGCGATCGGACCGTCCCCGGCGAGGTCGTGGGCTAGGCCCTCCCGGGATGGTGTGACCGGGCAGGTCGGGCGTGACGGGGCCCGTCGCGGGACCGGCCGGCCACGACGCACCGTCCACAGCCCGCTCACCGGCCGTCCCGTCACACACAGGCCGTGGGTGAGGGCTGCCCACCGGCCCGGGGGGCCAGCAGCGTGTCGGCATGAACTCCATCCGGCTTCGCGGCCCCGCCGACATCCTGTCCGCCCTTCCGTACCAGCTCGGCTACCACCCCACGGACGCCGTGGTCGTCGTGACACTGAAGGGCCGGGCGATCGGCCTGGTGCAGCGCCTCGACCTCCCCACGGCGGAGCAGTGTGGTGAGGCCGTCGCGGCACTGCTGCCTGCGCTGACCCGGGAGCTGCCTGACGCTGTCCTGCTCGTGGGCTACGAGAGCCGCGTCGGTGAGTCCCTGCCCGTGCTCGAGGCCCTCGCGCACTCCTGCCACGAGCTGGCACTCGACGTGCTCGACCGTCTGGTGGTCCGCGACGGCCGCTGGTTCGCCCCCGACTGCGCCGGCGGTGACTGCTGCCCTGCGGACGGCACACCTCTGCCACCTCCCGAGGACACGCCGGCGGTCGCCGACTTCGTCGCCCTCGAGATGGCCCCGCTGAAGGACCGGGCGAGCCTGGCGGACCAGCTCGCCCCGGACCCGGATCGGCAAGCCGAGGTCGACGGGGCGCTCGGGGCAGCCACCGCGCACCACGACAGCCCTGCCCCCGCACCCGGGGGCCGCGGAGCCGGCGCCCCGCACGGCGTCGGCGACCACGCGCTCGCCGTGCAGCGTCTGCGGTGGCTGGCCACCTGGGCCGTGGTGTCCGACGTCTCCGCGGCCCGGCCGCCGATCGACGGCCTGTCGCCCGAGGAGGTCGCCGCCCTCGCCCTGTCGCTGCGCGACGTCGCGCTGCGCGACGCGGTGATCGCCTGGCTCTGCCCCGGCACCCTTCCCCTGGACTGCCTCGACGGCGACCTCGTCGACCAGCTGCGGTGCAGCCTCCCGGAGCCGGCGTGGTCGGCGCGGCCCGCCACCGACATCTCGGTCGTCGCCGGTCGACGTCTCCAGTCGCGGCTCGTCGAGCTGTGCCGGGCGCTGCCCGATGGCCAGGCCGCGCCCATGCTCACCGTCCTGGCCAACCTCGCGTGGTGGCAGGGGGACGGCGCCCTGGCGCGGACGGCCCTCGAGCGGGCGCTCGTCGTGGAGCCCGGCTACCGGCTCGCCCGGCTGCTCGACAGGCTGGTCGACCTCGCGATCCGGCCCCGCGCCACGGCATGAGCGCGCGGGTGACGCGGCCTTCGACGTCGAGGCGTCCACGTCGTCCAGAGGTCGGACACAGCGGTGCGGGGCGCGGGCCCGCCGTATGCTGACGTCAAGGTCATGAGCTCCAGCGCGTAGCCCCGGCTGGCTGGACGGCAACCCTCCTCGCGGTGGGGTGCCCCGGGTGATGACCGGGTCGCCCTCGGACCGGGGGACGACAAGCGCGATGACTCCAGGAGATCCCTGATGACGACCACGTCCGGACCCCGGCTCTCGAGCGGAGCCTGGCGGGAGGGCGATCCCCCCGGCGACCGTCTCTTCGAGTCGATCGGCCCGGCGTCCCTCGAGGCAGGGGGCTGGCTGCCGGACGTCACCGTGGCCTACGAGACCTGGGGCACCCTCAGCCCCGGCCGCGACAACGCGATCCTGGTCGAGCACGCCCTCACGGGTGACAGCCACGTCCACGGCCCGGCGGGCAACGGGCACGCGACAGCCGGCTGGTGGGACGGCCTGATCGGCCCGGGGTGCCCCTTCGACACGGACACCCACTTCGTGGTCGCCGCCAACGTGCTCGGTGGCTGCCAGGGCACGACGGGGCCCGCGTCGAGCGCGCCCGACGGCCGCCCGTGGGGGAGCCGGTTCCCGTTCGTCACCATCCGCGACCAGGTGGCCGTCGAGGCCCGGCTCGCGGACCGCCTCGGGATCCGGCGCTGGAGAGCGGTCCTCGGGGGGTCGATGGGAGGAATGCGCGCGCTGGAGTGGGCGGTGACGCACCCCGACCGCGTCCACACGGCGGTGGTGCTGGCATCGACGGCATACGCGACTGCGGAGCAGATCGCGTGGTGCCAGCCGCAGCTCCTCGCGATCCGCAGCGACCCCGACTTCTGTGGCGGTGACTACTACGACCGGGGGCCGGGGCCGCAGGCCGGCCTGGGGATCGCCCGTCGCATCGCCCATGTCACCTACCGCAGCGAGCTCGAGCTGCACGACCGGTTCGGCCGGCTGTCCCAGGGATCCGAGAACCCCCTGGGCGGCGGTGGCCGGTTCGCCGTCGAGAGCTACCTCGACCACCACGCGGGCAAGATCAACGGCCGGTTCGACGCCAACTCCTACCTCGTCCTCACCGAGGCCATGAACTCCCATGACATCGGTCGCGACCGTGGTGGCGTCGCGGCGGCGCTGCGACGGGTGACCAGCCGGCTGGTGGTCGCGAGCGTCGACTCCGACCGTCTCTACCCGCCGCGCCTCTCTGCCGAGATCGCCGCCGCCGTTCCCTCGAGCGAGCACCACACCATCACCTCCCCGCACGGTCACGACGGCTTCCTCATCGAGACCGACCAGGTGGGCGCGATCCTGCGCACTGCGGCCGTGAACCCGGCCGCTGCCAGCGAAATCCGATAGGTTCTGCGCACCGGGCGACCCGAGTCACCCGGCCGTCGAACAAGGAGGTTCAAGTGGCCATCGTTGTGGGTTATGTGCCTACGAAGGAAGGTCGCGCAGCCCTGCGCCGTGCCGCGGACGAGTCGCTGCTCCGCAAGACGAAGCTGATCGTCATCAACTCCAACCGGGGCGGCAAGGACTACGACACCAAAGAGGCCGAGCGCTTCGAGGCCGAGCTCAAGAACGTCCAGGGCGAGCTCGACGAGGTGGGCATCGAGCACGAGGTCCGGCAGCTGGTCCGCGGCAACGAGCCCGCCGAGGACCTCATCGCCGTCGCCGAAGAGGTCTCCGCCGACTTCATCGTCATCGGCCTCCGCCGCCGCACCCCCGTGGGCAAGCTGATCCTGGGCTCGAACGCCCAGCGGATCCTGCTGGATGCGTCCTGCCCCGTCCTGGCGGTCAAGGCCGAGGCCTGAGGTCCGCCACGCCCGCCGGGTCTGGCTGGGACGCCACACAGAGGCGGCGAGACGCCCGCCAGAGACCGCCGCAACGGCCCCCTGGCGGGCGACTTCCCCGCAGAATGCGAGTTCTGGCCGCCTCTCGTTTTACAATGTCACCTGCGTGGACCGGCCAGCAGGACCGGCAGACCGGATCCCGTGAATACTTCCGCCCCCATTGGTGTTGTTGTTGGCGTGCCGCAGTGCGCGTCGACAGCACTGCGCGCTGAGTGTGTCCGCGACGAAAGGTAGTCCGTGTCGCCCGTGTCCCCCCAGGCCTCAGAGAGCCCGGCCCGACCGCTCCCCAAGGAGTTCGCCCACCCCGCGCTGCAGGAGCTCCTGCGCCTGGGCAGCACCAAAGGATCGGTCGACAGTGAGCAGCTGCGCACCGCCCTCGTGGGCGCAGAGGTGCCGCCGAAGCGCATGAAGGCCGTCCTGCGTTCCCTCGAGGAGCAGGGGATCAGCATCACCCTCGACCCGGCGACCGCGACCCGCGCGGTGGCGGCGACGTCGTCCACGCGCCGCACGACGTCGGCGTCGACGAAGAAGCCCGCGGCCAAGAAGGCGACGGTGAAGAAGACCGCCGCCGCGAAGGCGCCCACCACCGCCAAGACCGCCGCGACCAAGACCGCCGCGACCAAGACCACCGCCACCGAGGACGTCCCCGCCAAGGCCGGGGCCGCCAAGACGGCGCCGAAGAAGGCCACCGCGAAGAAGGCCAGCACCGCCGCCGAGGCGACCGCTGCGGCCGCCGCTCCGGCGAAGAAGGCGGCGACCAAGAAGACGGCGGCGAAGGCCGCTGCTGGCAAGGCCTCCGAGGCGACCGCCACCGATGAGGGCGTGAAGCCGGGCGAGGACGACGAGGACGCCGAGCCCACCGAGGTGGTCGAGTCCGAGCTCGAGGACGTCGCCATCGAGGACGACGAGACGGAGGGCACTGCCGCAGCGACGGCCCCGGAGTCCGAGGAGGGCGGCGGCTTCGTCCTGCGCGACGACGACGAGGACGACGCGCCCGTGCAGCAGGTCGTCACCGCGGGCGCCACCGCCGACCCCGTCAAGGACTACCTCAAGCAGATCGGCAAGGTGGCCCTCCTCAACGCCGAGCAGGAGGTCGAGCTCGCCAAGCGCATCGAGGCGGGCCTGTTCGCCGAGGAGCGCCTGAACTCCGGCGACAAGATCGACATGAAGCTCAAGCGTGAGCTGTGGTGGATCGCCCAGGACGGCAAGAAGGCCAAGAACCACCTGCTCGAGGCCAACCTGCGCCTCGTCGTCTCGCTCGCCAAGCGCTACACCGGCCGCGGCATGCTCTTCCTGGACCTCATCCAGGAGGGCAACCTCGGTCTCATCCGCGCCGTCGAGAAGTTCGACTACACCAAGGGCTACAAGTTCTCGACCTATGCCACGTGGTGGATCCGCCAGGCCATCACCCGCGCCATGGCCGACCAGGCCCGCACCATCCGCATCCCGGTGCACATGGTCGAGGTCATCAACAAGCTCGCCCGCGTCCAGCGCCAGATGCTGCAGGACCTCGGCCGGGAGCCCACGCCGGAGGAGCTCGCCAAGGAGCTCGACATGACCCCTGAGAAGGTCGTCGAGGTCCAGAAGTACGGTCGCGAGCCGATCTCTCTGCACACGCCCCTCGGCGAGGACGGCGACTCTGAGTTCGGTGACCTCATCGAGGACTCCGAGGCGGTCGTGCCGGCCGACGCGGCCAGCTTCACGCTGCTGCAGGAGCAGCTGCACTCGGTGCTCGACACCCTCTCCGAGCGCGAGGCCGGCGTGGTCTCGATGCGGTTCGGCCTCACCGACGGCCAGCCGAAGACCCTGGACGAGATCGGCAAGGTCTACGGCGTGACCCGCGAGCGGATCCGCCAGATCGAGTCCAAGACGATGAGCAAGCTGCGGCACCCGTCCCGCTCGCAGGTGTTGCGCGACTATCTTGACTGAAGGTCGAGACTCAGGACTCAGCTCGCGACGGATTGG
>NZ_DATBMI010000111.1:0-13124 GCF_036554925.1 Pedococcus sp. | reverse complement strand
AACCATTAGGTTGTAAATGCTGCACCCGCGGACCCCCTGCGCGCAACCCCCTGAGGGCGTCGGACGACGACCACGACGACGACCACGACGACGACCACGACGACGACCACGACGACGACCACGACGACGACCACGACGACGACCACGCCTCGCAGCCGGGTGCTCAGCGGCTCGGACCTGGAGCGGACCTGCCGCGCGGATCATGCCGACCGGCCACCCCGGCCACGCCGGCCAGCGTGCCGAGGGTTCCGATCGACGCCAGCGTCGCCACCTCGAGCTCGAAGGCCCCCAGCAGGGCCTCTGGGTCGGGGACGGTCGCGGCGTCCACCATGAAGCCGACCCGGACGGTCCCGGCATACGTGAAGATGCACGCCCCCACGGTGTGGTTGCCCGACCCCGGCACCCAGCCCAGCGCCCCCGTCATGCGGACGCCAGCGAGGAAGCGCTGCCGGGTCGGCCCCGCGACGTTCGTCGTGACGCCGATCGCCTTGTTGGCGAAGAAGTCGACGACGCGGCGCTCGAGACCGGTCGTCGTCAGGCCGAGGACATTGATGATCCCCAGCGTCAGCGCGGCCTCGGGGGACTGCTTGAGCCAGTCCATGCGTCGCTTGGTCTCGGCGAGGCGGGCCAGCGGCGCGGAAGTGGCGCTCGGGAACCCGAAGAACACCAGGGCGAAGCGGTTGCCCAGCTCGGACGGCAGCGGCTCGTCCAACGGTCGCACGTTGACCGGCACCATCGTCACCAGGTCGACAGGCTCTCGCCCGTGGAGGCGCTGGTAGTGCTCCAAGGCGCCCGCGACCGCGCTCATCAGCACGTCGTTGAGGGTCGCGCCGGCCAGCCGGCCGACAGCCTTGAGCTCGGCCAGCGGCATCGGCTGCGTCCACACGACGCGTTTCCGAGGACCCGGTGTGCCGCTGAGTGCAGACGGTGGCGTCTGAGTCAGCAGCACGTCGGCGACCACTGCGCCCGTGCGGGAGGCGAGCGCCAGCGTCTCGGCCAGCGCCGACGTGCGCACCACTTGGGCGGCCTTCACCGCGGCGTCCACGAGCCCGGGTGCGCGCGTGGCCGGTCCCGACGTCCCGCCCGGTGCCGTCATCAGTGGCTCCGTGTCGGAGGCGGACCCCGGCTCGGGGTCGGTCATCGACAGCAGCACCCGGGTCAGGGCGATTCCGTCAGCGAGCGCGTGGTGCGCTCGGAAGACCAGGACGGCGCCGGAGCCGTACCCGCTGACGAGGTGCACCTCCCACAGCGGGTGGCTCCGGTCGAGCGGCCGGTGCAGCTGGCTGTTCACGTAGACCTGCAGGGCGGCATCGTCACCGGGCGAGGGCAGGGTCACCCGGTGCAGGTGCCGCGCC
Organism: Pedococcus sp.; assembly: GCF_036554925.1. Lineage (NCBI taxonomy): Bacteria > Bacillati > Actinomycetota > Actinomycetes > Micrococcales > Intrasporangiaceae > Pedococcus > Pedococcus sp. Next base: position 11,769 of record NZ_DATBMI010000111.1, on the reverse strand, counting down.
AGGGAGAAGCCTGCGTCGTCCACCCACCGCGGGGGCAGCAAGGGCAACAGGGGGTCGGCCGCGCGCTGCCGGAAGACCGGGTACCGCGCCACCACCCGCTCACGCAGGACCTCGACGACACGCTCCCAGTCCGGCACCGACTCGAGGAACACCAGCGAGACGATGACCATCAGGTTGTTGGGGCGGTCCATGTTCAGCCAAAGAGCATCCGAGGGGGCGACCTGGCGCCTGTTCGCAGGTGACATCTCCCCGCCTCTCTCGCGTGACCGGCGTTTGACCCGTGCACCCAGCATCGACCGCTGCCTAGGCTGTCGCCAGAGGTACATGGCCCCCGCCGCCCCCGAGCAGAGGAGCCCAACCGGAAGGCCCCAAGCCGGCAGCCCAACCGGAGGGCCAAGCAGCCCAGCCGCCGCCCAGCCGCCGCCCAGCCGCCATTGCCCTGCCCAGCACCGAGGAGCCCCCGTGAAGTCCAGCATCACCGTCGACATCGACGCCACTCCCGGGAGGGTCTGGGCCGTCATGCAGGACGCCGAGGCATGGCCACAGTGGACTGCGTCGGTCACCGAGGCGAAGCGCCTCGACACCGGCCACTTCGACGTGGGCTCGCGCGTGAGGATCAAGCAGCCGAAGCTTCCGCCCGTCGTGTGGACCGTCGACTCGATCGAGCCTGGCCGCTTCTTCACGTGGGTCGCGGGCGCCGCAGGTTTCCGCACCACGGCGGTGCACCGGGTCGAGCCCACCGCGACGGGCTCGCGGGTGACCCTCAGCGTCGACCAGCACGGCGTCATCGGCGAGCTCTTCGCCCGCATGACGGCCGACATGACCAACCGTTACCTCCACCTCGAGGCCGAGGGGCTCAAGCAGCGCTGCGAGGAGACGCCGGGCACCTAGGTCCACGCGGCCGGGCCGTTGGGCCCTCCCGCCACACCGGTGCCCCGGACGAGCATCGTGGCGTGAGACACCCGCTGGCCGTGGCCGCTGCCGTGGCCGTGGCCGTGGCCGCGACGGCGTATGCCGCGTTGCAGCTTCTCGGGCGCACCTACGGCTCCACGCCGGCGGAGCGCCGTGCTCGGCTCCCCGGTGACGAGGTGGTCAGCCGACCGCACTTCGCCATCACCCACGCAACCACGGTCCACGCGCCGCGCGAGGCCGTGTGGCCCTGGCTCGTCCAGGTCGGGTGGCACCGGGCCGGGTGGTACACCCCGCACTGGGTCGACTGGTTGCTGTTCCCGGCGAACTGGCCCAGCGCCCACGACATCCGGCCGGAGTGGCAGTCCCTCGCCGTGGGGGACTTCGTCCCGGACGGGCCTCCCGAGACCGAGTGCGGCTTCACCGTCATCGACCTCGAACCGAACCGCCACCTCGTGCTCCACTCCACCTCCCACCTACCTCTCGCCTGGCGGCGGGAGGGGCGCGCCGGGGTCGAGTGGACCTGGGCCTTCGTGCTCGAGCCGGCGGCGGACGGCTCGACGCGCTTCGTGTTCCGCTGGCGCGCGGTCACCCGGCCCTGGTGGCTTCGGGCGCTGGCGTGGGCGCTGATCGTCCCCGCCGACGCCGTGATGTCCCGCGGCATGCTGGGCGGGGTCGCGGCCCGGGCGCAGGGAGGGGGCTGGGCGCGTCACTCCTGAGGTCGTCGCGCGCCGGGCGTGGACCGCCGGGTCCTTGGGCCCTACGCCGTCTCCACGGGCTCGCCAACACTGGACGTGGACGGAGGCAGCATGAGAGTCCTGGTCACCGCAGCGAGCCGCCATGGCGGCACGACCTCGATCTCCCGCGAGGTCGCGCACCTGCTCCACGAGGCCGGCCACGCGGCATACGTCGCGGCCCCCGATGAGGTGCACGGCCTCGACGGCGTGGACGCGGTGGTCCTGGGCAGCGCCGTCTACGGCGGTCGCTGGATGGACCAGGCACGGCACTTCGCCCGCCGCCTGTCCGACCAGCTGGAGCAGCGGCCCGTCTGGCTGTTCTCCAGCGGCCCGGTCGGCGACCCTCCCGGGCGGGGGATGGACCGCGTCGACGCCTCCGAGGTCGAGCGCCGCACGGGCGCGCTGGAGCACCGCGTCTTCGGTGGCCGCCTGGACGACACCCTCCTGAGCCGCGGCGAGCGGGCCCGGGCGCGCCGAGCCCGGGTGGCTCCCGGCGACTACCGCCAATGGGGCGAGATCCGTTGCTGGGCAGAGGGACTCGCGTACCAGCTGGACCAGCAGGCGCTCGCCGCCGCTCGCACCACCCCGACAGAGGACTTCCAGCCATGACGACAGCAACTGCTCCCCACCCGCACGTCTACCCGGTCCACGTCGAGGCCGTCGGTGAGCCGGTTGCCTCGCGATGGCTCTGGCTGGTCAAGTGGCTGCTCGCGATCCCACACCTGGTTGTGCTGACCTTCCTGTGGATCGCGTTCGCGGTTCTCAGCATCGCGGCGTTCTTCGCCATCCTCTTCACCGGCCGCTACCCGCGGGCCATCTTCGACTTCAACGTCGGCGTGCTCCGGTGGACGTGGCGCGTGTCCTACTACACCTACGGCGCGCTGGCGACCGACCGCTACCCGCCCTTCACGCTGGACGAGGTGGAGGACTACCCGACGCACCTCCAGATCGACTACCCGGAGCACCTCTCGCGCGGACTGGTGCTGGTCAAGTGGTGGCTGCTCGCCATTCCCCACTACATCGTGGTCGGGCTGCTCGTCGGTGGAGGCACCTGGGTCGCGACCGCGGACCAGGAGTGGCGCTATGTCAGCTACAGCGGCCTCGTCAGCATCCTCGTGATCGTGGCCGCGGTCATCCTCGCGTTCACCGGCAGCTACCCGCGACCGTTGTACGACCTGCTCCTCGGCCTCAACCGCTGGGTGCTGCGGGTCGCGGCCTACGTCTCGCTCATGACGGACGAGTATCCGCCCTTCCGCCTCGACATGGGCCCCCACGAGCCTGAGGGGGCCATCACGGTCGGCAGCCGCGGGACCGGCCCGAACCCCGGTGCCGCGGGGTCGGCGGCGGTGCCCTTCGCCCAGAACCCGGGTGCGTCACCGCCGGTCTCGGAGCAGGCCTTGCCCCAGCAGGAGGGTGCTCCGCTGCCCGCCGGGCAGCCGACCGGCGCCCCTCCGTCGCCCATCCCCCCGCCGCCCGGAGCAGGGGGCCCGCCCATGGCCCCCTCGGCCCCCGCGCAGGCACCCGGATCCGGGTGGACCGCCGGACGCGTCATCTCCGTGATCGCCGGCGTGGTGGTCGGCGCGATGGGTCTCGCCGGTGTGGTCGGTGGCGCGGCCATGCTCGTCCTGGACCAGGGCGTGCGGGACGGCGGGTTCATCACCACCCCAGCCCAGACCGTGCAGTCCGGTGGGTATGCCGTGGTGCTCGGTGACGTCCGCATCGACGCCGGGGGCACGGACACGGCCCTCCCGGGCCGGATCATCGGCGACGTGCGGTTGCGGGTCACCCCGACCCGGGCAGAGCCGCCGCTCTTCGTGGGCATTGCCCGCGAGGAGGACGTCGCGGCCTACCTCGGGAACGTCGCCCGCACCCTTCCGGGCCAGGGCTCGCTGGCCGACGAGCAGCTCTCCGGCGGCGCTCCCGTGGTCCCGCCCGCGGCCCTCGACATCTGGGTGGCCGAGGCGAGCGGCCCCGGGGCGCAGGAGCTTCGCTGGACCCCACGGGGCGGGCAGTGGAGTGCGGTGGTGATGAACGCCGACGGCAGCGGCGGCGTGGCGGCCCAGATCGAGTTCGGCGCCGAGCTGCCGTGGCTCGGGCCGGCCGGTGTCGGCGTCCTGGTCTTCGGGTTCGTGCTCCTGGGCCTCGGTGTGGTGCTGGTGGCCGTGGGGGTGGCCCGCGCCTCGCGGCGCACGGCCTGAGCCACGCGGCATACGCGTGCAGCGGAGGCAGAGCACGGCCCCGGCGCAGGCGCGGGTTCAGGGGAACCGGCCCCCGCCCGGCGGCGTTGGCCAGGCATGACGACTCTCATCTGTCCCAAGTGCGGCTCGGACATGCGCCAGTACGAGCGCAACCGCGTGCTCGTCGACCAGTGCACCGGCTGCGGTGGGCTGTTCCTCGACCGGGGCGAGCTCGAGAAGCTGACGGCCGCCGAGAACGAGTGGCACCAGGCACCCGTGCAGCAGGCGCACCACGCGCCGCAGCGCCAGTACTCCCCGCAGCCGCAGTACGGACAGGGCTACGGCCAGCACGGGTACACCCACGGGCAGCGGCCCTACAAGAAGAAGAAGTCGTTCCTCTCCGAGCTGTTCGACGACTGAGCAGGCCGACACCCCGCCCTCCTCGGGTCGAGCGCCGCGACAGGGCAACGCGCGTGGCGCTGCCGGTGTGCTGCCGGTGTGCTGCCGGTGCGCGTCGCCCTGCCGGCGCGAGTCGCCGGTGCGAGACTGGGCACCGTGAGCACCGAGAGCAGCGGGCGCGGCGGTCCGCGCAGGCCTGCCTTCTTCAGCCCGGCCGCGATGGAGGCCCAGGGTGGCACGGTGCCGGACCCGGCGGAGATGGCCGAGGTCGCCCACGCCACCGCGGCGGTCCTCGTGGGCGCCGGCCGGGCCTCGGAGGACCCTGCGCTCACCACCCGTCTGGTCGCACTCGTCGACGAGCTCGGGCTCTCCACCCTCGCCGAGCTGTGGGCGGACCGGCCGGCGCGGACCCTGCCGGGTGCGCTGTGGCGGCTGTACGCCCTGCACGAGTGGGTCCAGCGCAACCCGGAGGAGGCGAGCGCCGACTACACCGCAGGCGTGCGCTTCACGGACGTCAACCACGCGGTGGCCGGTGTCGCCGAGCCGCCCGGGCCGCAGGAGATGCGGGTCCTGGCCGACGTGATCCTGCGGGGCGTCTTCGAGGGGGACCTCGCGGTGGCCCTCGAGCGGGCCGCGGCATTCTGCCGCGTGGTCGCCTCCGGTCGGGCGGATCGGGCCGACAGCATGGACAGCCACGACGAGGGCGCGGCGACGGCGCAGACCCGCCGCGCGGCATACCTGCTCGCCACCGGTGAGGACCTCCAGGCCTGCGCACGGCTGTGGCGGGTCGACGAGCTGCTGTAGCCCGCCGTCACCGGTCGGGTTGGGGGATCGGGAACACGACCGGGGCAGGTGCCGTTACAGTCGTTTGTGCGCCGGGCTGCGGTAGCCCCGGGTCCCAACTGAAGCCGCTACGAGCGGCCACGCGCCGTGAGGCGCTCCCAGCCCGGCGCACAACCTGCAGGCCTTCCGGGCCTCGGGCGGCCCCGCGTCTCCCAGCGGGCGGCTGACCTCGGGCCCTACGTGAGGAGCGCTCCAGGGCCGTCGGTGGTCGGCACCTCGTCGGGTGGGCAGCCGTCGTCGAGGTGCTCAGCCAGGTCCTGGCGGGCGCGGAAGCGCGACCGGCGCCCGGGTCCCGACCAGCCGCACGCGCGGCACAAGGCATGACTGAAGGAGCCGCGATCCTGCACGACGCCGGCCGCGGGCAAGGAGCCCGGCCCGGGGTCGCCTCCTGCGGCAGTCGCGTCCACGCGCACATCATGCGCCAGGGGGTTCGTTGTGACTAGGACCCGGGGTCCTGCCATGGCCCATCGTGACCATCTCTGCGTGGGGGCAGTCAAGACATGGCAAAGACTCTCGGAGTATCCGACCTGCTCAGATAGCGTTTCCCCATGGCAGGAGACCCGATCGTCGGCACCGACCTGACAGACGGTGCCCTCCAGGACGAGATCGAGCTCGTCGGCGAGCTGGTGGTCGTCGCCTCTGCGAGCAAAGGCCCCCTCAGCGAGGAAGAGATCGACGAGGCGCTGGGCCTGCACGCCGCCGAGCACTCGGGTCGTGAGGTCGAGCCCACGACCCCCCACCACGGCGAAGGCCACCGCAGCGCCGGGCGCGCGGGCAAGCGCGCCGTGCACGCGCCCCCGAGCTGATCCGACGCGGCGGGTCGCTGGCCGCTGGCCGCGCTTCGCGCCCGCGGGTGAACGCGCAGTGAACGATCGATTACGCGCGGGCGCCTACCAGCACGTAGCATCGTCCCCGGCCGATTCCCCGCACGACCGGAGTAGACACCGTGGGCTTTCGCCTGACACCGCAGGAGAACAGCTTCTATGACCTGTTCGCGACCTCCGCGGGCTTCCTCGTGGAGGGCAGCCGCGAGCTGACCAAGATCCTCGGCACGGACCCGGGTGAGCGCGAGGAGATCGCGTCCCGCATGCGCGAGATCGAGCACAACGCCGACATGGCGACGCATGAGATCATCCGCAGGGTCAACAGCTCGTTCATCACGCCGTTCGACCGCGAGGACATCCACGGCCTCGCCGCGACCCTCGACGACTGCATGGACCTCATGGACGCGGCGGTCGACCTGATCGTGCTGTACCGCATCGGCGAGCTGCCGGCCGGCGTGTCCGACCAGGTGGAGGTGCTGGCCCGGATGTCCGAGCTGACGGCCGACGCGATGCCACGGCTGCGCTCGATGAAGGACCTCGCGGAGTACTGGATCGAGATCAACCGTCTCGAGAACCAGGCCGACCAGATCTACCGGCGCCTGCTCGCCGAGCTCTTCAACGGCAACCACCTCGACGCGATCACGGTCATGAAGCACAAAGAGGTGATCGAGGAGCTCGAGGCTGCCGCCGACGCCTTCGAGAAGGTGGCCCACAAGGTCGAGAGCATCGCGGTCAAGGAGTCCTGAGTCCCCTCATGGAATGGCTCCCCGTCGGAATCGTCATCGCGCTCGCGATGGGGTTCAACTACACCAACGGCTTCCATGACGCGGCGAACGCCATCGCCACCTCGGTCTCGACGCGCGCGCTGACCCCGCGGGTGGCGCTGGCCATGGCAGCCGTCGCGAACCTCGTCGGCGCGTTCTTCGGCACCAAGGTCGCCAAGACCATCGGGTCGGGTGTCATCGAGGCGCCCCAGGGCAGCGTGGGCCTGCTCATCTGCGGCGCCGGGCTGGTTGGCGCCATCGGCTGGAACCTGCTGACCTGGTGGTACGGCCTGCCGTCGTCCTCCTCGCACGCCCTCATCGGAGGACTCGGCGGAGCGGCCATCGCGGCGAGCGCCACCGTCTACTGGGACAGCGTCCTCACCAAGATCATCATCCCGATGATCGTCTCGCCGCTTGTGGGCATCGCCCTCGGCTACCTCGTCATGACCCTCATCCTCTGGCTGTTCCGACGCGCCCACCCGGGGCGGGTCTCGCGCGGCTTCCGCTACGCCCAGACGGCCTCGGCCGGGGCGATGGCGTTCGGCCACGGCCTGCAGGACGCCTCCAAGACCGCGGGCGTCGTCGTGCTCGCGCTGACCGTCGGCGGCTACCACGCGCAGGGCGACGACAGCATCCCGCTGTGGGTGCTCGTCCTGAGCGCCGTGGTCATCAGCCTCGGCACCTATGCCGGTGGGTGGCGGATCATGCGGACCCTCGGCCGGCGCATCATCCACCTCGACCCGCCGCAGGGCTTCGCCTCGGAGACGACCGCCGCGGGCATCCTCTACGTGGCGGGCATGGGCTTCGGCGCGCCGATCTCGACGACGCACACCATCACCTCGGCGATCATGGGCGTCGGCTCCACCAAGCGGCTCTCCGCGGTGCGCTGGGGCGTGGCCGGCAACATCGTCGGCGCGTGGGTGCTCACCTTCCCCGGCGCCGGTCTCGTCGCCGCCGCCGCGTTCCTGGCCGGCAACCTGTTCCTCTAGCTCCACCCCGCCTCCCGGCCCCGTCCTGCTTCTGGCCACTGGCTCGGCATCGCAGCGCTGCACAGGCGCCGTATGCCGAGTGGCTGGCCAGAAGTCGGAGGCGGACTCACGCTCGGGTGGGTGGGGGCCACACCCACTCCTGAAGCGGGTCCTTGAGATCCTGCCGCCAGAGGCACCGGATCTGCTCCGGTCGAGCGCGGCGCCTCGCCTCCTGGACGTGTCGCGCCAGGCCGTCGCCGCCGCCACGCAGGTCCGCCGCGCCCCATCGGGCGACCGCGAAGCCCAGTCCCTCCAACCGGCGCTCGCGGTTGCGCTCCAGCAGGACACGCTGGCCCGCCGCCGTTGGCGAGGGGTCGTCGTCGTAGGCGCCGAGATACTTCGCCATGCCGTCGGCCTCGCCGACCACTCCCCACTCGAACCAGAGGACGTCGACCCGGCCGACGAGCTCGCCGTCGGGGGCGTGGATCCAGACCTGGCTGGCGGGCAGGGGGTAGCCGAGCTCGTGGGCCACGGCCACGGATGCCGACTCCAGCCAGCTCTCCCTCAGGCCGTCGACCAGGGGAATGCCGCGCTCAGCGCTCAGCACACCGGGCCAGCCTGCTTGGAACTGCCGCATCGCCTGGAGGGCGACGGGCGTGGTCAGCCCCCGGCCCGCCGCGGCGTCGGCGATCGCCAGGGCGTGACGGAGCCGGAGCTGTCGGAAGCAGTCGACGACCGTCCGTGACCCCTCGGTCACCTGCATGCCGTCGTGCGAGGTGAGGTGTGACTCCGGCATGTCCGCCTGGAGGACGCGACGCCAGTCGTCCGGGTAGCTCGTGCGCGTGCTGCGCAGGGCGGTGAGGCTCACCTTGCCCAACCGTCCCGCGGGGTGGGGCAGCCCGAGGAAGACCGCTGCGCTGAGGTGGCTGAGGGCCACCTGGTCGAGCGAGCTGACCGCTGCCCGGCACAGCGCGCGGTGGGCCTCCGCGGGGGTGAGGTCCGCCCACTCGCGGTGCACGGCATACAGGGCGGGCGCCAGCTTGGTCAGATCCCCGCGGTGGCACGCCGCGCGCAGCTGGTCGTAGGTGCGTCCGGCCGCGAGGGCTTCGCTGGCGAGGAACGGCTGGGGCAGGGCCAGCCAGACGTCCGCTGGAGTCCGTCGCATGGGCGGAAGCCTCGGTGCGGCCCACCCGTGGCGGAACCTCGGTTGGGAAAGGTGTGGACGACGCTGTCAGGTGCGGCCGCCTGTGGGCGCCGCTCCCCACGACTTCTGGCCACCCGCTCGGCACACGGCCTCGAAATGAGGGGCGTGTGCCGAGCGGGTGGCCAGAGGCGCGAAAGACAGGGGTTGAGAAGGCGGGGAGGGGAGGGTCAGCCGAAGCGGCCGGAGATGTAGTCCTCGGTCGCCTTCTGGCTCGGGTTGTTGAAGATGCGATGGGTGTCGTCGATCTCGATCAGCTTGCCGGGCTTGCCCGTCGCGGCGAGGTTGAAGAACGCGGTGCGGTCCGAGACGCGCGCGGCCTGCTGCATGTTGTGCGTGACGATGACGATCGTGTACTTGGACTTCGGCTCGTTGATGAGGTCCTCGATGGCCAGGGTCGAGATCGGGTCGAGGGCCGAGCACGGCTCGTCCATGAGCAGCACCTGCGGCTCGACGGCGATGGCGCGGGCGATGCAGAGACGCTGCTGCTGGCCACCGGAGAGCCCGGCACCCGGCTTGGGCAGGCGGTCCTTGACCTCCTCCCAGAGGTTGGCGCCCCGCAGCGACCGCTCGACGACCTCGTCCAGCTTCTTCCTGCCCTTGACACCGTTGAGCTTCAGGCCGGCCGCGACGTTGTCGTAGATGGACATCGTCGGGAACGGGTTGGGGCGCTGGAACACCATGCCGACCGTGCGGCGCACCGCGACGGGGTCGATGCCGGGGGCGTAGAGGTCCTGGTCGTCGAGCATGACCTTGCCCTCGACCCGGCCGCCCGGGATGACCTCGTGCATGCGGTTGAGGGTGCGCAGGAAGGTCGACTTGCCGCAGCCCGACGGGCCGATGAACGCGGTCACGGAGCGGGGTTCGACCGTCATGCTCACGCCCTCCACGGCCTTGAAGGAGCCGTAGTAGACGTTCAGGTCGCTGACGTCGATGCGCTTGGCCATCTGGGGATTCGCTTCTCTCGTTACTTCTTGACGGAGCCGAACCGCGCCACGAGGCGGCCGGCGAGGTTGAGGAACAGGACGAGCAGGATCAGCGTGAGCGCCGCGGCCCACACCCGCTCGGCGGCTGCGGCCTGCGCCAGCTCGTTGCGGTCCTGGTTGATCATGGTCGGCAGCGTCGGCATCAGCCCGCCGAAGAGGTCCGTGGCGATCGACTTGGTGTACGGGCCGAGGATCAGCAGCGGGGCCGTCTCGCCCATGACGCGGGCGAGGCCGAGCAGGATGCCGGTGACGATGCCGGAGAAGGCCGTCGGGAGCACGACCTTGACGATGGTCTTCCACTTGGGGACGCCGAGCGCGTAGGACGCCTCGCGCAGCTCGTTCGGGACGAGCTTGAGCATCTCCTCGGTGGAGCGCACCACGGTGGGGATCATCAGCAGCACCAGGGCCAGCACCACCGAGAAGCCGACGCGCTGGAAGCCGAACGTGGTCACCCACAGCGCGTAGATGAACAGGGCGGCGACGATCGAGGGGATGCCGGTGAGGATGTCGACCATGAAGCTCACCCACCTGGCGAACTTCCCGCGGCCGTACTCCACGAGGTAGACGGCGGTCATCACGGCGATCGGGACGGCGATCAGCGCGCACGCGAAGGCCTGGATGAGCGTGCCCTGGATGGCGTGGACGGCTCCGCCGCCGACGCGCCGGGAGGTGATGCCGCGCTGGCTGTTCGTCCACCACTGCGACTCGAGCAGCAGGCTGAAGCCCTTGCTGATGACGGTGTAGAGGATCCACACGAGCGGGATCACGGCGAGGATGAACGCGGCCCACATCACCACGCGGGCCAGCTGGTCGCGGACGGCGCGTCCGCGGGACGGGTGCCCCAGGCCGGTGCCGCGCGCGGTCCGGACCGCGGTGTCGACGGTGGGGTTGGTGGTCGTCATTCGCTGAAGGCCTTCCTGCGCTCGATCACGATGCGGGCGATCGCGTTGACGATGAAGGTGAGGATGAACAGGACGAGGCCGGCGGCGATGAACGCGCCGGCCTTCTGCGGGGTGTCGAACTCGGCCGCGTTGTTGGCGATGCGAGACGCGAAGGTCTCACCCCCGTTGAAGACCGACCACGTCCAGTCGGTGCCGCGCGCCAGCGTCGACACGATGAACGTCACGGCGATGGTCTCGCCGAGCGCCCGGCCGAGGGCCAGCATCGCCGCGGAGATCACGCCCGGGCGACCGAACGGCAGCACGGCGACGCGGATCATCTCCCACTTCGTGGCGCCGAGCGCCAGCGCGCCCTCCTTGTGGGTGACCGGTGTCTGGTCGAACACCTCGCGTGAGAGGGCGGTGACGATGGGCAGGACCATGATGGCCAGCACGATGCCGATGAAGAAGATGGTGCCGCCGCTGATGCTGGTGGAGTTGAAGAGCGGGAACCACCCCAGCCACCGCTGGATGAAGTCCTCCAGCGGCTTCTCCACGGGCAGGAACGTGTTGAGGCCCCAGAGGCCGTAGATGATCGACGGCACGGCGGCGAGCAGGTCGACGAGGTTCGCGGCGGGGCGGGAGAGCCAGCGCGGCGCGTACTGGGTGATGAACAGCGCGACGCAGACGCCCACCGGCACGGCGAGACTCATCGCGATGATCGAGCTGACCACCGTGGTCCACAGCAGCTCCAGGATGCCGAACCGCGGGTTGTCCCCGGCCACCACCCACTCGCGCGAGGTCAGGAAGTTGGCCTCGTTCTTCGCCAGGGCCGGGACGGCCTGCCACAGCAGGAACAGCGCGATGAGGGTGACGATGGCGATGACCGTGACGCCGGCGCCCGTCGCGGCACCGCCGAAGATGCGGTCGCCCAGGCGTCCGGTGCCGGCGCGGTCACCGGACAGGGGCGGACGGCCCCCGCTCGGGGTCTCGTCGGCGACGGAAACACCGGTGATGGATGACACGTGGGACCTCACGACCAGGGGGCAGGGCAAAAACAGAGTATGCCGTGGGGGCGGCCCC
>NZ_DATBMI010000108.1:0-7652 GCF_036554925.1 Pedococcus sp. | reverse complement strand
AGGAGCAGGTCGAAGGGCCCTGAGAACACGTCGAGGTGCACCTCGAACGGCGCGGCGCCGCTGCGCCGGGTGATGACCCCGCCGGGGGTGATCTGCTCGGCCGGAGTGCGCGGCTCGGCCGGAGTGCGCGGCTCGGCAGGGGCGGGGACGGCGGCGCTGTCCGTCTCTGCCGGACCTTCCTCGACGGGGAGCTGGTCAGACTCGCCGAGCACGGGAGCCTGGCTCACGTGGTCAGGCGGCGCCGCCACGGGCGATGAGCTCCCGGGCCAGCTGCCGGTATGCCGCGGCCGCACCGTGCGTCGACGCGTAGGAGGTGATGGGCTCGGCCGCCAGCGTGGCATCGGGGAACTTCACGGTGCGGCTGATGACCGTGTGGAACACCTGGTCGCCGAAGTGGTCGACGACGCTGCGCACGACCTCCTTGCTGTGCAGGGTCCGCGAGTCGAACATCGTGGCGAGGATGCCGTCGGTCTGCAGCCGCGGGTTCAGCCGGTCGGTGATCTTGTTGATCGTGTCGATCAGCAGCGCCACGCCTCGCATCGCGAAGAACTCGCACTCGAGCGGGATGATCACGCCGTGTGCGGCCGTCAGTGCGTTGACCGTCAGCAGCCCCAGCGACGGCTGGCAGTCGATCAGGACGACGTCGTACTCGTCGAGCACCGGGCGCAGCACGCGCGCGAGGATCTGCTCGCGGGCGACCTCGCCGACCAGCTGGACCTCGGCGGCGGAGAGGTCGATGTTGGCCGGGATGATGTCGAGGTTCTCGGTGCGGGTGCCCTGGATGACCTCGCGCACGTCGTGGCCCCGGTCGACGAGCAGGTTGTAGATCGTGACGTCGAGCTCGTTGGCCCGGATACCGAGGCCCACCGACGCCGCGCCCTGGGGGTCGAAGTCGACGAGCAGGACCCGTCGGCCGAGCTCCGCCAGGGCCGCACCAAGGTTGATCGTGGTGGTCGTCTTGCCGACGCCACCCTTCTGGTTGCACATGGCGATGATGCGCGCCGGGCCGTGTGAGGCCAGGGCCTCAGGGTCCGGGAAGTCGGGCATGGGCCGACCGGTGGGGCCGATCTGACCTGCTCCAGCGTGCTCCGTGCCCGGCAGCGTGGCGGGGTCGCGGTCACTGCCTCTGGGGTTCATGTGGCTGGTCTGGTCTGCGGGCTGCTGGTCCTGCGCGACGTCGGAGCGGTGGTCCGCTGACGTGGTCACCTCAGAATCCACAGGCGTTTCACTCCCGGTGAGCTGGTGCAAATCGGTCAGCCTCTCGCTGATCGAACAGACCCTATCAGCGTGCCCCTGCTCGATCAGCGAGCGCGCGGGTGGCTCTGCGCATAGACCTCGCGCAGTCGCTGGACGGTCACGAGGGTGTAGATCTGCGTGGTCGTCACCGAGGCGTGCCCGAGCAGCTCCTGCACCACCCGGACGTCGGCCCCGCCGTCGAGCAGGTGGGTCGCGAACGAGTGCCGCAGGGTGTGCGGGGACAGGTGCCCGGACAGCCCGGCCCGTTCGGCGGCCGCCCGCAGCGCCGTCCACGCGCTCTGGCGGGAGAGCCGCCCGCCGCGCTGGTTGAGGAAGATCGCAGCCGTTCCCCTGCCCTTGGCCGCCAGCGCCGGACGCCCGCGGACCAGGTACGCGGACAGCGCCTGCGCGGCATACGAGCCGAGCGGGACCACCCGCTCCTTGCCGCCCTTGCCGAACAGCCGGACCACCCCCTCCTCCGCGTCGACGTCGTCGACGTCGAGGCCCACGGCCTCCGAGATGCGGGCCCCGGCGCCGTAGAGGACCTCGAGGAGGGCGCGGTCGCGGAGCGCTGCCGGCGTGTCGCCGACGCCGGCGGCGGACAGCAGGCGCTCCACCTCGTCGACGCTGATGGCCTTGGGCAGCCGCGACGGGGGCCTCGGTGGGCTCACCGCGGCCGCCGGGTCCTGCGCCAGGTCGCCCTCGAGGACGAGGAAGCGGTGGAAGCCGCGCACCGCGACCAGGGTCCGCGCCGCCGACGACGCCGCGAGGGGGGCGTGGTCCCCGCACCCCTCGCGCAGGGTCGCGAGGAAGTCGCTGACGTGCCCCTCCGTGACCGCCGCCGGGTCGGTGACACCCCGGCCCGCGAGGTATGCCGTGTACCGCCCGAGGTCCCGCCGGTACGACTTCAGCGTGTTGGGCGAGACGCCCCGCTCGACGTCGAGGTGGTTCAGCCACCCGCGGACCGCACGCTCGACGGCGCTCGCGGGAGGCGGGGTGCGGCTCAGGGATCGTCCTAGCAGGTGGGCGGCAGGTGCGGGTGGGAGTCTAGACCGCGACCCCTGCACGAACCCGACACCTCGAGAGGCGCGTCATGAAGCTGTATGCCGACCTGCCCGGCCGCCGCACCCTGCAGATGCTCGCCGACCTCGGGGTCTTCTTCTGGGCCGCCGGCTGGGCCTGGGTGGGACGGCTGGTGCACGACGCCACCCTCGAGCTCGCCGCCCCCGGCGAGACGCTGCAGGACGCCGGCTCGGGGTTCCGAGACCAGATGGGCCGGGCCGGCGCCGCTGTCGGAGACGTGCCCCTGGTCGGTGAGCAGCTCTCCGAGCCGTTCCAGCGGGCCGGCAGCGCGGGCACGACCATCGAGCAGGCCGGCACGGACCTCGTGACGGCGGTGCAGCAGCTGGCCCTGCTGCTGGGCTGGGTCACCGCACTGGTGCCGATCCTGATCGTCGGCCTGTTCTGGGCGTTCCTGCGCGGCAGGTTCGTCCGGAGGGCCACCGCCGCACAGCGGTTCATCGACAGCGCGGCCGACCTCGACCTCTTCGCCCTGCGTGCGATGGCCACCCAGCCGATGGCCAAGATCGCCCGGATCTCCGACGACCCGACCGGGGCGTGGCGGGCTCGCGACCCCGAGGTGGTCCGAGCGCTGGCGCTCCTCGAGCTGCGTGACAGCGGCCTGCGGCCCCCCGCTCCCCTGCCGGCCGCCTCCCGCTAGGGCCCGTCTGGTCGGCAGCACGGAGCGCTCAGGCGTCGGCCCGCAGGATCTGCGGGCGCACGTCCTCGGCCGGAGGGTTCCACGACCCGGCCTCGGCGTCGACCTGCTCGCCGCTGCGGATGTCCTTGACCTGGTCGGTCCCGTCGTCGCCGGCTCCCGGGAACCAGACGTACGGCATCCCCCGCCGCTCGGCGTAGCGGATCTGCTTGCCGAACTTGGCGGGCTTCGGCGCCACCTCGCAGGGGATCCTCCGGGCCCGCAGGGCCGTGGCGATGCGGTTCGAGCGCGGTCGGTCCTCCTCGGCGTTGACCGCGACGAGCACGCAGGCCGGGGTGGAGCGGCTGGCCGTGAGCAGGCCCCTGCCGAGCAGCAGCCCGAGCAGCCGGGAGACGCCGATCGAGATGCCGACGCCCGGGTAGGTGGTCCGGCCGTCGGAGGCGAGCGCGTCGTAGCGGCCGCCGGAGCAGAACGACCCCCACGACTCGTGGCCCTCGAGCTGGGTCTCGTAGACCGTGCCGGTGTAGTAGTCCAGGCCTCGGGCGATCTTCAGGTCGGCGACCATGGCGCCGGGCGCGTTCTCCATGCCGGTCGTGATGACCCGCGACAGCGCCTCCAGACCCTCGTCGAGCAGGGGGTGGTCGACACCGAGGGCCCGGACCCGCTCGACGAACCCGAGGTCCTCGGTGCGGATCGCTGCCAGGGCCAGGCACCGGTCGGCCTGGTCGTCCGTGCGTCCGGCCTCGAGCAGCATGGCCCTGACCTTCTCGGGCCCGATCTTGTCGAGCTTGTCGACGATGCGCAGGGTGCCGGCGACGTCGTCGATGCCGATGCCGCGGTAGAAGCCCTCGGGGATCTTGCGGTTGTTGACCTGGATGGTCATCCGGCCGATCGGGAGCTTCTGGAAGATCTCGGCCATCACCAAGGGGATCTCCGCCTCGAAGTGCGGGGAGAGCTCGCCGACGTCGACGACGTCGATGTCCGCCTGGGTGAACTCGCGGTAGCGCCCCTCCTGCGGCCGCTCGCCCCGCCACACCTTCTGGATCTGGTGGCGGCGGAACGGGAAGGACAGCCGCCCGGCGTTCTCGAGGACGTAGCGGGCGAAGGGCACGGTCAGGTCGAAGTGCAGCCCGAGCTCGGCCTCGCCGCCCTCGCCCTCCTCGCCGGCGAGACGCGAGACGCCGTAGATCTCCTTGTCCGCGTCACCTCCCTTGCCGACCAGCCGGTCGACCGGCTCCACGGCGCGGGTCTCGATCGAGGGGTAGCCGTGCAGCTCGAACGTCTCGCGGATGACGTCGAGGAAGTGCTGCTCGACGATCCGCTCGGCGGGGAGGTACTCGGGGAAGCCGCTGAGGGGGGTGACCTTGGCGGCGCGCGGTGCGGGGGCGTTCACGCGGTCAATCCTTGCAGGTAGGGGTTGGTGGCCCGCTCGTGCTGCATGGTCGTGGCCTGGCCGTGGCCGGGCAGCACCAGGGTGGTGTCGGGCAGGGGCAGGACGACGTCGCGCAGCGAGCGCTGCATCGCGGCCCCGTCGCCGCCGGGCAGGTCGGTGCGGCCGATGGACCCGGCGAAGAGCACGTCCCCGGACAGGACGGTCGAGCGCACTCCCGCGCTCTCCCCCAGCCCGTCCGGGACCGTCGGCATGGCGAAGAGCACCGAGCCCTCGGTGTGCCCGGGTGCGTGCAGCACCTCGAGGTCGAGACCTGCGAGCGCGAGCTGCTGGCGGTCCTTGAGGTCGACGACGTGCTCCGGTTCCCGCCAGGTGGCCGCGGTGCCGAACTGCTGCTCGAGCATGGCCACCAGCCCGGCGTTGGCGTGCCCGAGCGCGTCGTGCAGCCGATACCGGTCGTCGCCATGGATGTAGGCCGCCGTGTCGCCGCCGCAGACCGGGGTCACCGAGTAGATGTGGTCGATGTGGCCGTGGGTGAGGAGCACCGCGGAGGGCCGCAGCCGGTTCTCGGTGAGCACCTGCCGCAACGGCTCCTCGACCCCGATGCCGGGGTCGACGACGAGGCACTCCTCGCCGACCCCCGTCGCCAGGACGTAGCAGTTGGTGCCGAAGGCGGCAGCCGGGAAACCGATGGTCAACACGGCGCCGAGCCTATCCGCAGGCCGGGTGCCTAGACTGACGGCGGCCGCTGCGACAGCTGCGGCAGACCGCGAGCCCACGCAGGCCGCCACCCAGGCGGCAGGCCACGACAAGGAGCACGGAACGTGACGAAGGAGCAGGAACGCGCCCGCGCCCGGCGCCGTCAGGAGAAGCTCGACGCGCGCGAGGCCCAACGGGCCAGGGAGGCCGCCCGCAACCGCCAGGTCGCCGTCGTCGTCGCGGCCGTGCTCGTGGTCGTCGCCCTGTTCGTCGTGCTGGCCAACGTGATGGGTGGCAGTGACACCGAGACCGCGGGCGGCGCCACCCCGTCAGCCTCCGCGTCGGCGGCACCGTCGGCCAGCGTCGCCGGCTGCAAGCCTGCACCGGCCGCGCCCAAGGAGATCACGCCGATGACGCTGCCCGACCCCAAGACGGCGGCGGGCAAGACCTTCGAGGCGACCATCACGACGAACTGCGGCGACATCGTCCTCGCCCTCGACGGGGCCAAGGCCCCGCAGACGGTCGCCTCCTTCGTCTCCCTGGCGGGCGGCGACTACTGGGCCGACTCGCCCTGCCACCGGCTCACGACCGCCGGGATCTTCGTCCTCCAGTGCGGCGACCCGCTCGGCGGCGCCGGCCCCGGCCCCGGCTACACCTTCGGCATCGAGAACGCCCCCGCTGACGGCAGCTACCCGAAGGGCACCCTGGCCATGGCCCGGACCTCGGACCCCAACAGCAACGGCGGACAGTTCTTCATCGTCTACGACGACACGACGCTGCCCACGGAGGGCGGGGGCTACTCCATCTTCGGCACCGTCACCGCAGGAATGGATATTGTCGAGAAGATCGCCGCAGCAGGTGTGGCCGGCGGCGCCGAGGACGGCACCCCCGCCGCACCCATCAGCATCCTCGAGGTTGCTGTGACCGAGAAGAAGGCCTGACCGTGACTGACGAGAACACCCCGGCCGCCACCCCCAAGCCCAGCGCCCCCAAGCCGGGTCCTGCGCCCAGCCCGGCCGCGCTGCGGGCCGTGGCACACCCCCCGGTCGCGGCACCCACTCCCCCACCCGGCCCAGCGGCCGAGACCTTCGGCCGGGTGGACGAGTCCGGCACGGTCTACGTCCGCACCGCCGAGGGCGAGCGCGAGGTCGGGTCGTACCCCGGCGCCACCCCGGAGGAGGCCCTGCACTACTTCGCGCGCAAGTTCGATGAGCTGTGGGCGTCGGCCGACCTGCTCCAGCAGCGCCTCACCACCACCGACATCACGGCGAGGGACGCCCAGGAGGGGCTCGCGAAGCTCCGCGAGCACATCGCCGAGGCCAACGTCGTCGGCGACCTCGAGGCCCTTGCCACCAAGGTCGCGGAGATCGAGCAGGCTGTCGAGGCCCGCAAGGAGAGCGAGGCGGCGGAGCGCACCAAGGCCCGCGAGGCCGCCAAGGCGCAGCGGGAGGCGCTGGTCGTCGAGGCCGAGGCCATCGCCGCCCAGCCCGAGAACAAGATCCAGTGGAAGGCCAGCGGCGCACGGATGCGTGCCCTGCTCGAGGAGTGGAAGCAGCACCAGCGCTCGGGCGCCCGCCTCGACCGGGAGACCGAGACGGCGCTGTGGCAGCGCTTCAGCCACGCGCGCAACAGCTTCGACAAGGCACGCCGGGTCCACTTCGCGCAGCTCGAGAGCAGCCAGTCCGAGGCCAGGGCAGCGAAGGAGGCCCTCGTCGCCGAGGCCGAGGAGCTCTCGACCAGCACCGACTGGGGCGCCACCGCCGGCGCGTTCAAGCGGCTGATGGACCGCTGGCGCAAGGCCGGCCGCGCGTCACGGGCCGACGACGACGCCCTGTGGGAGCGCTTCAAGGCCGCCCAGGACGCGTTCTTCGCCGCCAAGGACCAGATGGCGGCCGCCGAGGACGAGGAGTTCCGCGGGAACCTCGCCGTCAAGGAACAGCTGCTGCAGGAGGCGCAGGCGATCCTGCCGGTCACGGACATCGACGCCGCCAAGGCGGCGCTGCGCGCGATCCAGGAGAAGTGGGACGCCGCGGGCAAGGTCCCGCGCACCGACGTCGACCGGATGGAGAAGGGCCTGCGCCGGATCGAGTCCGCCGTGCGCGACGCGGACGACAAGCGCTGGGCACAGACCAACCCCGAGGTGGCCGCGCGCGCCCAGAGCATGGTCGACCAGCTCGAGGCCTCCGTCGCCGGCCTGCGGGACGACCTCGCCAAGGCCGAGGCCTCGGGCAACGAGAAGAAGGTGGCCGACGCCAGGGCCAAGCTCGAGGCCCAGGAGCAGTGGTTGGCCCAGGCCCGCGGCAACCTCGACGAGTTCAGCGGCTGACCGCCCGCCGCGGGCACGGCGGGGCCGGGGTCACGACGTGGTGGCCGCGGCCTTGGTGCCGGTGATCCGGTAGACGTCGAAGACGCCGTCGATCTTGCGCACGGCCTTCATGACGTGGTCGAGGTGGCCGGGGTCGCCCATCTCGAAGGTGAACCGCGAGATGGCGACCCGGTCGCGGGAGGTCTGCACCGACGCCGACAGGATGTTGACGTGCTGGTCGGACAGCACGCGGGTGACGTCCGAGAGCAGGCGGTTGCGGTCGAGCGCCTCGACCTGGAGCTGGA
>NZ_DATBMI010000044.1:0-4470 GCF_036554925.1 Pedococcus sp. | reverse complement strand
GTCGGCGAGGGCGTCGACATCTCGCTCCTCCGGCCCACCGAGGTCGATGGTGACCTCGAACGGGCGACCCGCCTTGCCGCCCTTGACGCCCCAGCAGGCAAGGATCGACCGGTCGGCGATGGACATGAAGTTCGCGTCCTTGAGCATCCGGATCTGCTTCTCGTAGCCCAGGCCACCGCGGTAGCGCCCGGCACCGCCCGAGTCGACCGCGAGGCCGAGGCGCTCGACGATGAACGGGAAGCGGGACTCGGTGAACTCGGTGGGCAGGTTCCGGCTGTCCGGCACGACGTGGATGGTGTCCTCGCCGTCGGCGTAGTAGCGACCACCCGAGCCGCCACCGAGCACCTCACGCATGAGGTAGTCGTTGCCGTCGCGGTCCTTGCCGTAGACACCGGTGTAGCGGATGGTCTCCTGGTCGGCCGGCATCTTGCCGTCGACGGCCTTGGCCACCACGCCCGCGAGCACGCCGAGCAGGCGCAGGATCACGAACGTGCGGGCGTTGGTCGGCGCCGGGAAGATCGGCGTCAGCAGGGTGCCCTTCTCCGGGAAGCGCATCTCGATGAGCGGCACGATGCCCTCGTTGACGTCGAGCTCCGCCATCCGCTCCGGGGTGTCGGCCAGGTTCCGCAGGATCGGCGCGAGCCACTTCTTGAGGAAGTTGCCGCCGACGTAGTCGCCGCAGTGGTTGATCGGGCCCTTGGCCTGCGGGGCGGTGCCGGTGAAGTCGATGACGAGGCGCGGGCCCGCCGGACGGCCGTTCTCTGGATCGGCCGGAGCGTCGCTGACCTTCGTCAGGGTGATCCGCTGGGTGTGCAGCTTCGGGTCGTCGACGCCGTCGTGCTCGGCGTAGTCCTCCCAGACGTAGGTGCCGTCGGGGATCTTGGAGAGGATCTCGCGGCGGTACGTCTCCGTGGTCTGGTCGAGGATCGCGTCGAACGCGGCCTCCACGGTCTCGCGGCCGTAGCGCTCGAACAGCTCGGAGAGCCGGCGCGCGCCCATGAGGCAGGCCGAGCACTCGGCGTCGAGGTCGGCGGCGAGGCTGTCGGGCATGCGGGAGTTGCGGGTCATGATGCGCAACGCCGCCTTGTTGGGAACTCCCTTGTCCCACAGCTTGATCGGCGGGACAGACAGCCCCTCCTCGAACACGCTCGTGGCGCCGCTGGGCATCGAGCCGGGGCAGGCGCCGCCGATGTCGTCGTGGTGGCCGAACGCCTGCACGAACGCGACGACCTCGCCACGGTGGAACACCGGGACGGTGACGCACAGGTCGGGCAGGTGGCCGATGCCGCCCTCGGACTCGTAGACGTCGTTGTGGAAGAAGACGTCCCCCTCCTGCATCTCGTCGAGGGGGAAGTCTCGGGCGACGGGGTGCACGAGGGCCGAGTAGGAGCGGCCGGTGAGCTTGCGCAGCTGGCGGTCGTGGATGCCGGCTCGGAAGTCGTGCGCGTCGCGGATCATGGGCGAGCGGCTGGTGCGGGCGATGGCGGTCTCGACCTCCATCTCGACGCTCGCGAGGGTGCCCTGCACGATCTCGACCAGGATCGGGTCGACGGTCGTGCCCACTGCCGTGAGCCGGTTCCCGTGCTCGTATGCCGTGGGGAGGCCCGCGGGGTTCACGGGCGCCTCTGCGGTCTGGGTCTGGGCGGTCATGGGGCTCAGGCCTCCTTGGTGATGACGAGGTTGCCGATCGCGTCGACGCGAACGGTGAAGCCGGGGTGCACGGGCACGGTCGAGCCGAACTCCTCGATGATCGCCGGCCCGCTCAGGGTGTCGCCGGCGCGCAGGTCGGGCCGCCAGTACACGTCGGTGTCGACGTAGCCGACCTCCGCGTCGAAGCAGACCGGCCGCGTGGACGTGCGGGCGCGCTCCACGACGCGGGCCTCGCCCTCGTTGGTGCTGACCTCGCGCAGCTCGGGCCGCGTGATGGGCCCGACGCCGGTGACCCGCAGGTTGACCCACTCGACCTGCTGGCTCGGGTCGCCCTTGAAGTCGTAGCCGTACAGCGCGCGGTGCTCGGCGTGGAACGCATCGGCGACCTCCGCGGCATACGCCGCGTCGACGGTGCCCTCGGGCGCCGCCACGCGGACCTCGAACGCCTGGCCGAAGTAGCGCAGGTCGACGGTGCGCGAGTAGCGGTGGGCATCGCGCGGGAAACCCTCTGCGTCAAGGTCTTTCGCGGCCTTGTCGGTGAGCTCGTCGAAGGTCTTCTGCACGGCCGCGTGGTCGAGGCTCGCGTGCTTGGCCACGGCCGTCTGCACGTAGTCGTTCTTGACGTCGACCGTCAGCAGGCCGAAGGCCGAGACGTTGCCCGGGTTCTGCGGCACGACCACGCCGGCGAGGTCGAGGATGTCGACGAGGCGGCACGCGAGCAGCGAGCCGGAGCCGCCGAACGTCGCGAGCATGAAGTCGCGGACGTCGAGGCCCCGCTTGACGCTGACCTGGCGCAGGGCGTTGGCCTGGTTCCAGGCCGAGATCTCGAGGATGCCGGTGGCGCAGTGGTCCGGGTCGATGCCGAGCTGCGCCGCGAGGTCGTCGATGCCACGCCTGGCCGCCTCGGTGTCGAGGGGGATCTCGCCGCCGAGCAGGTGCGGGGGGATCCTGCCGAGGACGACGTGGGCGTCGGTGATGGTCGGCGCGGTGCCGCCCTTGGCGTAGCAGAGCGGACCCGGGTCGGCGCCCGCGGACTGCGGACCGACCTTGAGGGTCCCCTCGGGGGAGATCCAGGCGATGGAGCCGCCGCCCGCGCCGACGGTCACGACGTCGATCATGGGGATCTTGGACGGGTAGGCGCCGACGGAGCCCTCGGTCGTGAGCGTCGGCTCGCCGTGCAGCACGACGCTGACGTCCGTGGACGTGCCGCCGCCGTCGCAGGTGAGGACCTTGTCGAAGCCCGCCTTGCGCGCGATCAGCCCGGCCCCGAGGGCACCGGCCGCCGGGCCGGACAGCACGGTGGTGATGGGCTGGTGCACGACCTCGTCGGCCGAGAGCACACCGCCGTTGGACTTCATGATGTAGAAGGGGATGGTCTCCCGGGCAGGGGCGCTGCCGCCCTCCGCCTCGCCGAGGAAGCCGTCGAGGCGGCCCTTGATGTTGGTGACGTAGCGCGACACGTTCGGCTTGACGGCGGCGTCGACGAGCGTGGTCATCGACCGCTCGTACTCGCGGTACTCGCGCAGCACCTCGGACGAGATCGACACGATCGCGTCGGGGTGCTCGCGGCGCAGGATCTCGCGCATCCGCAGCTCGTGCTCGTCGTTGGCGTAGGAGTGCAGGAGGCACACGCCGATCGTCGTGATCCCGCGGTCCTTGAACCAGCGCGCGGCGGCGACGGCCTGCTCCTCGTCGAACGGGCGGATCTCGTTGCCCTCGAAGTCGAGCCGACCGTCCACCGTCTTCACGTAGTCGGCCGGGACGATGCGCGGCGGCTTGACCCAGAAGTAGGAGTTGCCGTAGCCGTCCGGGACCGACTGCCGGGCGATCTCGAGGAGGAACTCGTAGCCCTCGGTGGTGATGAGCCCGAGGTCGCCGACCTTGCCCTCGAGCAGCTGGTTCGTGGCGACGGTCGTGCCGTGGCTGACCGACACGACGTCCTCGCCGAGGGCACCCATGAGGCGGAGCACCTTGGCCATGCCGGTGAGGAAGCCGTCAGCGGGGTTCGCCGGCGTGGACGGCGTCTTGGTGGTGACCACCTCACCGGTCGCCACGTCCAGCGCCACCACGTCGGTGAAGGTGCCTCCCGTGTCGATGCCGATGCGGATCCGGCGCGACGGTGCTTCGGGCTCGGCAGAGGGCATGCGGTCATTCAACCGGGGCGCGTGGCCTCCCGCGCACCGGGTCGGCACTTTGCCCCTGACGCTCCGCCCAGGCCGGCCAGAGCCGTCGCGCGACCCCGGCATCGAGGTGGCCGCCGAGATGCATCGACCGCCACACACCGCGGTAGCCGGGCAGCAGGCCGGCCGCCACGAGCACGTGCCCGGCGATGACCGGCGTGACGGCCCAGGTCGCCCACCGGTGCACGTGGACCAGCACCGCGTACGCCGGCCCGCCGTGCAGCTGGGCCAGCGCGACCCCGCTCCCCACCAGCACGGCGAGCAGCACCACCAGCACGATGTTGGCGACCCGCTGCCCCGGGTCGAAGTGTCCCTCGTGCCGCGCGAACCGGCCGGTGACAGCGGCGCGCGGCCACGCCGACAGCCAGTGCACGTCGCTGCGGCGGAAGCGCAGCGACTCCCGCACGAACGTCACCGCGGCCCGGACCCCGAGCACCAGCCCGGCCAGGACGACACCGGTCAGCGCCCAGCCCGTCCACCGGTGCAGCTCGGTGTCCGGCCGGCCGGTGAGCCGGGAGAGCGGGGACGGGTCGCCCTCGTGACCCAGCGCGAGCCACCACCCGGTGCCGAGCAGCAGCAGCACCGTGACGTAGATGACGGCGTGGAACCAGCGGGCCGAGCGGCCGTAGCGCTCGACCTC
>NZ_DATBMI010000036.1:0-19494 GCF_036554925.1 Pedococcus sp. | reverse complement strand
ACCGAGGGGTCGGACTCCACGGCTGGTGGGAACCAGGTGACGGCTCCGGTGACGGCGCCGGTCACGGTCGGTGACGTGGCGGTGTCGGGGACCGAGGACGCCTCGACCTCCGGTGGTACCGCGGCGGGGTCGGGCTCCGGTTCGGCTCCGGCGGCTTCGTCCGGGTCGACCGAGGGGTCGGACTCCACGGCTGGTGGGAACCAGGTGACGGCTCCGGTGACGGCGCCGGTCACGGTCGGTGACGTGGCGGTCTCGGGGACCGAGGACGCCTCGACCGGGGTGCCGGGCGACAGTGGCCCGTCTGACCCGGGCACTCCCGGCGACCCCGGCACTCCCGGCGACCCCGGCACCCCGGACGAACCGGGGACTCCCGGCGACCCGGGCACCCCGGGCGATGACTCCGGGGCTGACGGGGCCGCTTCGGCCGCCGGGAACGCCGACGTGGTTACCACTGCCGCCTCGGCCGTCCCCGCGAGCCTGGCCGCTACGGCGGCGTCGCTGGCTGCCACAGGTGGGAGTGTGCAGGGCGCGTTGGCCGGTCTGCTGATCCTGCTGGCCGGCGTCTGCCTGCTGAGTCTCCAGCGCAGGACGGGGGCCGAGGCCACGGCCTGACCCGCCGCGGGCGCCCTTGCGGGGCGGTGGCCCTCGCCACCGCCCCGCGCGGCGCGCCCCGGTCGCGCATCGACGAGGTGCCGGCGGGCGGCATACGTGGTCTGGCGTGGGCCGGCCGCCGGCGGCGTAGTGCAACTGTGGCTGGCGGTGAGTCGCGCGGTGAGGAGCAATCGAAGGGCAAGCTCGTACGGAAAGGACTGCCATGAGCCATCGCCGATCGGTCGCGTTCCTCACCGCGTCACTCGTCGCCCTGCCGCTGCTGGTCGCGACGGCGACCGCGGGCAGCGCTGGATCGTCCGACGACCCGATCCCCGCGGTCGCGCACCCGTCCTCGGTCGACGACTTCACCCACCCCACGCGGATCGACAACGCCTACTTCCCGCTGAAGCCCGGGACGCAGTGGGTCTACGAGGGGTCCGTCACGGAGGAGGGGGAAACCGTCCCGCACCGGGTGGTGTTCACGGTGAGCAGCCTGACCAAGGAGATCGACGGGGTGCGGACCCGGGTCATCTGGGACCGCGACTACGCCGATGGGACGCTCGAGGAGGCCGAGCTGGCGTTCTTCGCACAAGCCGACGACGGAGACCTGTGGAGGTTCGGCGAGTACCCGGAGGAGTACGCCGACGGCGTGTTCGAGGGTGCGCCCAACCTCTGGATCACCGGGATGGCCAGGGCCCGCGCCGGCCTCTACATGCTGGACGACCCCGAGGTCGGGGACTCCTACGAGCAGGGTCTCGTCCGCCCGATCGAGTTCTGGGACGTGGCCGAGGTCCGGGCGGAGGACCTGCGCAACTGCGTCCCCGTCGGCTGCTACCACGACGTCGTCCGGATCCACGAGACCAGCCCGTTCGACCCTGCCGGGGGCACGCAGACGAAGTTCTACGCCCCCCGCGTGGGACTGATCCGCATCGGGGCGATCGGAGGGGACGCTCAAGAGGTGATGACGCTGCGCAGGATGAAGGTCCTGAGCGATGACCAGCTCGAGTGGGTCGACGCCGAGGTCCGGAAGATGGACCGGCACGGCCGCGAGGTCAGCGACCTCTACGCCCGGACGGAGCCGGTCCGCTGACGAGGAGCGGCGTGACCCGCACCCGCTCCTCGTGAGACGGCGCGGGGCCCGGCGGAGCCCGGGTCCGGCGGCACGCGGGTCCCGGCGGCGCGCGGGACCCGGGGCGCCTGCCTAGGGTGAGGACATGGCTGCGTCTGCGACCGGATCCCTGGACTGGCTGCTCGACAAGTCCGTCGTGCTCGGCTTCTCGAGGATCGGCTCGTCGCTGCGGAAGCGCTGGTGGCCGGCCGA
The DNA here is from genome assembly GCF_036554925.1 of Pedococcus sp. Classification (NCBI taxonomy): domain Bacteria; kingdom Bacillati; phylum Actinomycetota; class Actinomycetes; order Micrococcales; family Intrasporangiaceae; genus Pedococcus; species Pedococcus sp. Next base: position 17,582 of record NZ_DATBMI010000036.1, on the reverse strand, counting down.
CCCCTCGCCCGACGCGCTGGCCGGCAAGCACGTCGTCGTGACCGGGGCCAGCGGCGGGCTGGGCCTGGCCGCCGCGGGCGGGTTGGCGCGTCTGGGCGCCGACGTGCACCTCGTCGGCCGCAGCGCTGAGCGCCTGGAGCGGGCGGCGGCCGAGATCCGGGTGCCGCTCCCCACCGCGCGCCTGCACACCGCGGTGTGCGACGTGAGCGACCTCGAGTCGGTCGAGGCGTTCAGCAGCGCCCTGGCAGACACGGTGACGTCGCTGCACGCGCTGGTCCACAACGCGGGCGTGATGCCGCCCGAGCGCACGACGTCGGCGCAGGGCCACGAGCTGGCGCTGGCCACGCACGTGCTCGGCCCGCACCTCATGACCTTCCGGCTGGCCGAGGTCCTGCGCGGCGGTCGGGTCGTCGTGGTGTCGTCCGGCGGCATGTACGGCCAGCGACTGCCCGCCGGCGACTACCAGTACGAGCAGGGCGAGTACTCCGGCGTCACGGCCTACGCACGGACCAAGCGGATGCAGGTCGTCCTCGCGGAGCAGTGGGCGACGGCTCTGGTGGGCCAGGGCATCACCGTCGCCTCGATGCACCCTGGATGGGCGGACACCCCTGGCGTCACGGACTCGCTGCCGCGGTTCGCCCGCGTCATGGGACCGGTGCTGCGAACCCCCGAGGAGGGCGCCGACACGGTGGTCTGGCTGGCCGCCACCGAGCGAGACCTGCCAGGTGGGCTGTTCTGGCACGACCGTCGCCCCCGGCCCACGCACTACGCTCCTGTGGGTGCGGAGTCAGAGCAGGACCGCCGTCGGCTGTGGGAGTTCGTGACGGCGCAGACAGGGGTCCCGCAGGCCTGACCCGGCGGGGTCGGCTGTCGGGCCGGTCACGGACAATGGAGCGGTGAGCAGTGCAGTCCCACCCGGTTGGCCGGCCGCCGTCCCCCCTCCCGACAGTCCGGGGTGGCAGGTGCCCGCGACCTCGTGGCTGCTGGACCACTGCCCGCCCGACTACCGCGCGTATGCCGGGTGGCGGCGGTACCCGGTGGCCCTCGCGTGGGTGGCGACGCACCACATCGAGGCCCAGCTGGGCGCCATGAGGCAGGCCTATCGGGAGGCCCGCGTGGAGCTCGGGGACCTCGTGCCCGCGGAGGGCCTCGCACAGATCCTGGCCGACCTCGAGGCTGAGGGCGTGAGGCTGCTGGCGGCCAGGCGGAGCGCCGGGCTGCTGTACGACGCCCTCCAGGGCAAGCGTTACGTCCCACGGCTCTGACCAGCCGGTCAGGGCCGCACGCTGATCACGACGCGCCTGTTCCCCTGACGGCCGGACGCGGTCGAGTTGGGATAGGCCGGCGACCGCTCTCCGAAACCGGTCACGGTCATCCGCGCCCGGGCGATCCCCGCGTGCCTGGCGAGCCATGCTGCGACGGTCGCGGCACGCTGCTCCGACAGGCTCTGGTTGTGGTCGGCGGCTCCGGTGCTGTCCGTGTGGCCCTCGACGCGGAGCGGGCGTGACGTGCCCTCCAGCTGCCGGGCGAGCGCCGTCAGGGCCTTGCCCGCAGCGGGCCTCAGCGTTGCCCGGTCCACGTCGAAGAGGACGTCCGCGGGCGCCACGAACGAGGCTGCGTCGCCCTCGCCGATACGGGTCACCTCGTCTCGCAGCTTGACGACCCCGAGTCGCTCGGGATCGACATCCACGTCCGGCAGGCGTACCGGCTCGAGTCGGACGGTGTCGACCGTGACGTCTGCTCGGCTTCCGCCAGGCCGGGCAGCACCGTTGCGGGACAGTCCTTGGCGGACGATGCCCGGTCGCGTGACCGAGGGGAGCCGGCCACCCGTCGCGATCTGGCACACCTGTGGGGCCGACACCGCACCGGCGCGCGCCCCCGGGACCGTGACGGACTCGAAGACACGTTCGGCCAACACGCGGCCGTCCATCGTGGCGGCCGGCAGGACGGAACGCGGGATCGACGCCGCCGGGATGTGCGCGCCGGTGATCTCCACCGCGCCGAGGCAACCGCCCGGGGCGGGGTAGCGGATGATGCACCCCGCGTCGACCACGTGGCCCGGGATGGTGAAGCCCGGCATCCGTGCGCCGCTGCGCGGAGCGGTCGTGGCGGGTACATGGACCTCCTGGACCCGCACGTCGGGAAGCTGGGTGACGACGCGGCCCGGGCCGGGCATGCACTCCTCGGCGGTGATGGCCTCCGGCAGGGTCGCCGGTCGCGTGCTGCTCGGGGTGGCCTGCTCCTGAGGGGAGGCGGTGGCACCCTCCCTTCGCGCCGGGTCTGCGACGTCGGCCGGTTGGGTGCAGCCGCTCACTGCCAGCGCTGCGGCGCAGAGCAGGACGGCAGCCATCGCCCGGCGTGGTCCCCTCGTCCGCATGACGGCAGTGGACCACGTCTGGCTGGCTTGCGCCAAGGGCTCGGCCCAATGCAGTAGGGAGCGCTCCGACACTTGCTGTATCCCGTTGTTACACAACCGAAATCGCACTGCCCGGTGCGTGAACTCCTTGTTAAATGGCGCCTTCGGGGTTTGCCAAGCCTTGACCAAGAAGGGGTGAGGCTCTTACCTGATGACGTCGGCCGAACAGGGGGCCGCGGGCAGTCAGGCCCGGCGAAGCTGCGCACCTGCGTGGCGAGGATCCGTAGCTGCCCACCGACGGCATCACGCGTACAGGGGGAACTTCATGCTTGCTGCCTCGACCGAGGACGGATCCTGGTGGTCGACCTTCACCACGTGGCTGACCAGCCTCGAGGTCGGAGCCCTCGAGTGGGGTGACGTCCGAGCGCTCATGCCTGTCGCCCTGGCCGGGGCCATCGTCTGGTCACTGTGGCTCTACCGATTCGTGCTGTCACGCCTGGCCCGGCCCATCGTCTCCGAGTTCCGCACGACGACATCCGTGGTCGTTCCGTCCTTCCACGAGGATGTGCCGATTCTCATGCGATGTCTCGACTCGTGGCTGGCCGAGAACCCGACCGAGGTCATCGTCGTCCTGGATGTCGCCGATCTCGAGGCGTACGAGGCGATCTCCCGGAGGGGTGACCAGCGCGTACGCCCGATTCTCTTCCGTCACGCGGGGAAGCGCTCGGCCCTGGGGGTCGGCATCCGGGCGGCACGAGGGGAGCTGCTGGTCCTCACGGACTCCGACACGTCGTGGGAGCCCGGGCTGCTCGGGGCAGTGCAGATGCCCTTCGCGGACGATCGGGTCGGCGCGGTCTCGACGCAGCAGAACGTCTACCAGCGGACCACCAGCGTGTGGCGACGTCTCGCCGACTGGCTCGTCAACCTGCGCTACTACGACTACGTCCCCGCGATGGGCCGCGCCGGCGCTGTCGCCTGCGTGTCCGGGCGTACGGGCGTGTACCGCCGCGCGGCGGTGCTGCCGGTCCTGGACAACCTGGAGAACGAGTTCTTCCTCGGGCGGCGATGCGTCTCGGGGGACGACGGGCGCCTGACCTGGCTGGTCCTGGCGTCGGGGTACCGCACCGTCCACCAGTCCTCCGCACGAGCACAGTCCATGTTCCCGGACACCCTCCGCGCCTTCGTCAACCAGCGGATCCGCTGGAGCCGGAACTCCTACCGCTGCTACCTCACCGCCATCTACAAGGGGTGGCTGTGGCGTGTTCCCTTCGTCACCAAGATCACGGTGCTCCAGATCCTGCTGACACCCGTGACCATGGGTGTCACCTTGGGATACCTGGTCTTCAGCCGGCTCGAGCTCACGCGGGCGGGGCTCCTGGCTGCCCTCGCCTGGCTTCTCATCGGTCGGGGGATCCGGGGCATCTCCCACCTGAGGCGGCACCCGCAGGAGGTCCTGCTGCTTCCGCTCCTCGCCGCAGTGGTGATCCTGGTCGCGCTGCCCATCAAGCTGTACGCCTTCGTGACGATGAACAAGCAGGGCTGGCTGACCCGGCACGCCCACACCGTGGGGGGCGACGGGCAGGCCGCGGCCACCCTGAGGTCGGAGCGGACCATCGACTCCGTCGCCCCGGGCGTCCCGTCCCCGACCGGCCCCGCCCTCCGCGTCCCCGCTCCGAGCGGCCCCGCCACCGCCGGGGTGGGCACCGCCACGGAGCCGGCCTCATGAAGGGCTCGGGCGTGCCCGGCCTGCGGCTGGCTGTCGCGGGATCCCTCGCCCTCGGTGTGGCGCTGTGCCCGACGCCTGCCACCGCCGAGCCAGTGCGCGGATGGCCGTCCTCGACCGGCAGTCCTGAGGCGACCGCGACGACCGACCGGCAGCCTGCCACGACGTCGGGTACCACGCGTCCGAGCGGTCCAGCGACGCTCCCGGCAGCGGGGACGTCCACCGACGCCCTGTCCGACACGACGGAGGACGACGGCGGGGCGTCGGGACGGCGCCCCTACCCCGGGGACCCGCGGCTCGAGTCCGGCCTGGTGGCCGACGAGGACCGGCGTCTGGTCCAGGCGCGCTCGATCGACGCCCTCGGGCGCTGGGGCGACCTCAACCTCCAGACGCCGTACCGATTGGCGAGCGGCGCGGCATACACGCTCATCCTCACCCAGCGGCGCCAGCCCTACACGGTGCGCGACCTGCTGGCGCTGGCGCCGCAGACCTTCGTGCGGATGCCGGACGGCGCCTACCTGCTCAGCGAGCACCTGATCATCCGCGAAGGCGCCACCCTCGACCTCTCCACGGGCGGCGCCCTCACGCTCCGGTTGGCCAGTGACGACCAGGGGTTCGTCTCGATCATCAACGACGGAGGCAGGCTCGTGGTCTCGGGCACGAAGGGCGAGCCCGTCCGGATCACCAGCTGGGACCGGGCGACGAACAGCCCCGACAACCTCACCTCCGACGGTCGCGCCTACGTCCGCAGCCTCGGTGGGCAGGTCAACCTGCGCCAGGTCGAGGTGACGGCTCTCGGGTTCTGGAGCGGGCGCACAGGGGGGCTCTCCCTGACCGGTACCGACCGTCCCAACACGGGCGCGCTCGACGCCCTGGGCCAGGCCCTGGAGAGCCTGGACGACCAGGCGGCCGCGGCGAAGGCGCAGAAGACAGCGGGGCAGGGGCCGGTCACGGGCGGAGCGAGCGGGCTCACCCTCAACAAGATCCTGCCGTCGGGGGCGCTGCCACTGCCCGAGGTGGACCTCACGGACCCGAGGTACAGCTACGTGTCCGCGACACTCGACGGCGTGCGCGCCGACGGCAACGCCTTCGGCCTGTTCGTGGCCAGCGCGAACGGCGTTGAGATCCACGGCAGCTCGTTCTCGAACAGTCTCGTCGACGGACTCGTGCTGCACCGCTTCGTGACCAACGCCGTCATCGAGCAGACGAGCGCGCTGGACAACGGGGGAGACGGGGTCGTCCTCTCACGCGCCACCACGGGCATCGTGCTCAACGAGGTCACGTCGAGCCGCAACGTCCGCAACGGCGTGCTCATCTCGGGGCGACCACTGGCCAGCGGGCCGAACGCCACCGGGACGCCGACCGGCGCCTACGGCAACAACTCCCTGAGCAACAGCACACTGGTCGACAACGGGCACTACGCGGTGGACGTCGTGGGCGGCTCGAGCATCGGGGTGCAGGCCAACGACATCCGCGGCGGGCACATGGGTGTGGTGGTCCGCCAGCAGGCGCACCAGGTCTCTGTCGTCGGGAACCGGGTGGACGGCACGACCAGCCACGCGATCGACCTGCGCGAGGGTGCCACCGAGGCCGTGGTCTCCGGGAACGTGGTCTCGGGCGGGTCTGCTGGGATCTATCTCAGCGGCGCCGCAGCCTCGGTCAGGCGCAACACGCTGACCGGCGCCCTTCAGCACGGCATCTCCGTGGTGGGCAACGTGAAGGGAAGCCGGATCGAGGGCAACACCGTGGCGGGACGCGGTTCGAGCGCCATCGACTCCAGTCGCGCAGAGGGCCTGGACCTGCGTCGCGGTGACAACGACGTCAGCGGGTGGGAGGACACCACGCCGTGGCTGGTGACCGTCAAGCGCTTCCTGCAGCCGCTCACGCTGCTCTGGCTGGCGCTGGCAGCGCTGGTGGTCACGACGGCGCTCCTCGGGCTGCGGCGTCGTGCCGGGATCCAGCACCCGTATGCCGACAAGGCGCCGGTGTCGGGGCCGGAGGACCTCGTCCTGGTGGGCGCCCATGACGGCGCTGCGCAGACGCGGTGACTGGCGTGCCCCCCATCCCGAAGGCAGCCTGGCTCGCCGGCGTGGCCGCCGTGGTCTTCCTCCTCGGCACGCTGGTCGGGGCGTTGCTTCTCGGGGCCGACCGCGACCCGGTCGGCGGCGATGCCTCTGCCGGGAGCCGGAGCGCGGCGACTCCTGTCGCGACCGGCACCCCACCATCGCGCATCGACCCGTCCGGGATGCCGTCCTCTCGGCTCCCCGAGGCCTCGGCCCACCCGACCACGGACGGCGGGGGCGACGATGAGCCTGATCGCAAGCCGGTCAACGAGTCCGGCTGGGAGCGAACCGCCGTGGCCGGCACGAGCCTTCTGCCCAGCACGCGCGCGGTGTCGTGCCCCCCGGCCACCACGACCGTCACCACGGCGGAGTCGCTGGCGGCGGCGCTCGCGGCCGCGAGGCCCGGGGACGTCATCGGTCTGGCGGACGGGACCTACCGAGGCGCGTTCGTCGCGAGCGTGTCCGGGTCGGCTCAGCGGCCGATCTACCTGTGCGGTGGCCGGGGGGCGGTCCTGGAGAACGAGGGGCCGAAGAGCGGCTACGTGGTGCACCTCAAGCAGGCGACCCACTGGAGGCTCGTCGGCTTCTCCGTCCGGCAGGGGCAGAAGGGTGTCATGGCGGACGGGACGGTGGGCTCGGTCATCCAGGGACTCACCGTGACCGACATCGGTGACGAGGCCATCCACCTGCGCAGCTTCAGCACGGACAACGTCGTCTCGGGCAACGTGATCAGCCGTACCGGGCTGCGCCGGGAGAAGTTCGGGGAGGGCGTCTACATCGGTACCGCCGTGAGCAACTGGTGCACGATCTCGAACTGCCGCCCCGACCGCAGCGACCGCAACGTCGTCGTCGGCAACCGCATCGAGGGCACCACCGCGGAGGCCGTGGACATCAAGGAGGGCACCACCGGGGGACTGGTCCGTGACAACGACTTCGACGGCTCCGCCCTCTCGGGCGCGGACTCCTGGGTCGACGTCAAGGGAACGGCGTGGCTCATCCAGGGCAACACCGGCACCCACTCCCCGGGTGATGGTTTCCAGACCCACGAGATCCTCGAGGGGTGGGGCGCCCGCAACCAGTTCCGCGGCAACCGGGCGACCGTCAACGGCCCGGGCCACGGCTTCGCCCTGACGCCCGTGGCCGGCAACACCGTCGCCTGCGACAACTCGGCCACCGGCGCAGCCAAGGGCCTGGCCAACGTCCCCTGCGGGTGAGGGCCGAGCTCGATGTCGACGGAGCCGATCAGTGCTGCCGCTCGCCGAGCCGGACCACGCCTGAGCGAAACCACCCGCCGCAACCATCCCAAGACCCGCCACACACCATCAGGGGGAGCCATGCGAACCGAGCTTCACGAGCTGTCCGACGCAGACCACCGTCCGGGTGCCGTCGCCGAACCCGGCCAACGCATCAGCGTGATCGGCACCGGCTACCTCGGCGCCACCCACGCCATCTGCATGGCCGTCCTCGGCCACGACGTCATCGGCCTCGACGTCGACCCACGCAAGGTCGGCTGGCTGAACGACGGGCGCGTGCCGTTCTTCGAGCCCGGCCTGCCGGAGCTTCTCGAGAAGGCGCTGGCCACAGGGCGCCTCTCGTTCACCACGGACCCGGCACTTGCGGCCGCACGCGCCGACGTGCACTTCGTCTGCGTCGGCACACCGCAGCGCAAGGACAGTCTCGCCGCCGACCTCGCCCACGTGGACGCCAGCGTCTCGACGCTGGCGCACCACCTGGACCGCAGGGCCCTGATCGTCGGCAAGTCGACCGTCCCCATCGGCACGGCGGCGCGGCTGACGGCGCTGGTCCACCGGCTTGCCCCGGCGGGTGAGGAGGTCGAGCTCGCGTGGAACCCCGAGTTCCTCCGCGAGGGGTTCGCCGTCGAGGACACCCTCCGCCCGGACCGGCTGGTGTTCGGCGTGGGGTCGCCGTGGGCCCTCGGGCGGCTGCAGGACGTCTTCGCGCCGCTCATCGAGGCAGGGGTGCCGGTGGTCACCTCCGACCTGCAGACCGCCGAGCTCGTCAAGGTGGCAGCCAACTCCTTCCTCGCGACGAAGATCTCCTACATCAACGCGATGGCGGAGGTCTGCGAGGCGACCGGAGCGGACGTCCACCACCTCGCGGAGGCGCTCGCCCACGACCAACGGATCGGCGGACGCTTCCTGAGGCCCGGACTCGGGTTCGGCGGCGGCTGCCTGCCCAAGGACATCCGGGCCTTCATGCACCGCACCGAGGAGCTCGGGGTGGGGCAGGCGACAGCCTTCCTGCGGGAGGTGGACGCCATCAACACGCGGCGCCGGCAGCGGACCGTCGACCTGGTGAGGGAGATGGCGGGCGGTGATCTGGTGGGGACTCGGGTGTGCGCGCTCGGTGCGGCCTTCAAGCCTGACTCCGACGACATCCGGGACGCACCCGCCCTCGACGTGGCCTCGATGCTGCAGGCCGCCGGGGCGCACGTCCGCGTCTACGACCCGCAGGCGATGGAGAACGCGCGACGGGCCTATCCGCAGCTGTGCTACGCCGGCTCGGTCGCCGAGGCCGCACTCGGCGCGGACGTGGTCGTCCTGCTGACCGAGTGGAACCAGTTCCGCTCGATCGACCCGCACCACCTCGGGGCCGAGGTCACCCACCGGCGCGTCGTCGACGGCAGGCACGCCCTCGACGCGGAGGCCTGGAGGTCCGCCGGCTGGGACTACCGCGCCCTCGGTCGCCCCTAGCACGGGGGCGGCCCTTCGCAGCGGGGCCGGCCTTGGCAGCGGGGCCTTCCGCGGCGGGGCCGGCGGGGTGGGCGGGCCGGGCGCGTGCACCGGCGGCCGCGGGACGACAGGATGGTCAGGCCCGGCCCCTTCCCTCGCCGACCCGCACGGAGGACGTCACCGTGACCCACCAGCAGCAGGCAGCTGCGCACCGACAGCCCTGGCTGCACGAGCTGAGCATCTGCGTCGACGGCAACGCCACCGCCCTCTCCGCGCCCTCCGGTGACATCGAGCCGGGGACTGCCCAGGGCCTCTACGTCGACGACGTCCGGGCGCTGAGCTGCCTGCGGGTCACGGTCTCGGGGGAGGCCCCGAGCCCGGTCGCCCACGCCGCGAGCGGCGCGCGTGCCGAGTTCCTCGGCTCCGCGCGCAACCTCGGCAACCCCGGCCCGGACCCCAGCGTGGAGGTGCATCGCACCCGGCACCTCGACGGGCCGGTGCTCGTCGAGGAGGTCGAGGTCGTCTCCCGTGCCGACAGCACGGTCAGTGCGCACGTCGCCGTCGCGCTCGCCGCCGACGGGGCTCCGGTCAGCGCCGTCAAGGCCGGGCACCTGTGGGGATCCCCGGCACACCCCGAGACGGGCGGCTCGGGGGTGCGCTTCGTCCTCGAGCGCCACTCGGCGACGGTGGCCTTCGAGCCGGCGCCCGCCCGGGTGGAGACCGCCGACGGCGTGGCCACGGCGGTCTTCGAGCTGGCCGTGCAGCCGGGTGGAGCCGCCCGGCTGCGCGTGAGCACGACCGTCGCGCGCACCGCAGCCTCGGCGCTCGACGCCGACCGTGGCTCGGACGCCGTCACGTGGGCGCAGGCACGCGTCGTGGCCGACGACCCGAGGCTCGCGCCGCTCGTCGCCGCCGCCCTCGACGACCTGCGCCACCTGCTCCTGCGCGACCCGGAGGCCCCCGATGACGTGTTCGCCGGGGCCGGGACCCCGTGGTACCTCACGCTGTTCGGGCGGGACTCGCTGTGGGTGGCGCGGATGATGCTGCCCTTCGGCACGGACCTCGCCGCCGGCACGCTGCGCGCCCTAGCCCGCCGGCAGGGCAGACGCGACGACCCGGCCAGCGCGGAGGCGCCGGGCAAGATCCCGCACGAGCTGCGCCGCACGGCCTACCTGGACCCCGAGAGCGGGCTGGCCCTTCCGCCGGTCTACTACGGCACCGTCGACGCCACCGCCCTGTGGGTCACGCTGCTCGCCGAGGCTCGACAGTGGGGGATGCCGGAGGAGGAGGTGCGCGCCCTGCTGCCGCAGCTGCGGGCCGCGGTCGGCTGGCTCACCGGGGTGGGGCGCCCCGGCGAGGACGGCCTGTTCACGTACCTCGACCGCAGCGGCTCCGGGCTCGCCAACCAGGGGTGGAAGGACTCCGACGACGCCATCCGCTGGCGCGACGGCCGTGTGGCGCAGGCGCCGATCGCACTCGTTGAGGCCCAGGCGTATGCCGTGGAGGCTCTCACCCACGCCGCTCGCCTCCTGCGCGAGGTCGGCGACGCGGAGGGGCTCGGCGACGACGGGGGCACGGACGCCGCCGATGCCACGCGGGCCGAGGAGGTCGCCGCGCAGCTGCGCGCTGCCGTCGCCTCGTCGTTCTGGGTGGAGACCGACGCCGGGCGCCACCTGGCCATCGCCCTCGACGGCAGCGGTGCGGCCGTCGACGGCCTTGGCTCCAACATGGGGCACGTGCTCGGCACCGGCACCCTCACCCCGGCCGAGTCGGCGCTGGTGGCCTCGACCGTCACGAGCGGGGAGATGCTGGACCCGTTCGGGGTGCGCACGCTCGGCACGGGCAACGGCGGGTTCAACCCCATCGGCTACCACACAGGCTCGATCTGGACGCACGACACCGCGATCGTGGCGTGGGGGCTGTCCCGCGACGGCCACGGCCCGCAGGCCGCCCTCGTGGCCAGGGCGCTCGTGGCCTCCGCGGAGGCCTTCGACTACCGCTGGCCAGAGCTCTACTCCGGCCGCCCCATGATGGGCCGGCCTGCGCCGTACCCGGCGTCGTGCCGTCCCCAGGCGTGGTCGGCCGCGTCGGCAGGGGTGCTCGTCTCGGTCGCCCTCGGGCTGCGCCCCGACGGTGCCGGGGGTCTGGTGCTCGACCCGGTGCGCCCGGCACCGTTCGGCTCGCTGCGGGTGGAGGGGCTGCGCTTTCGGGGGCAGTCGTTCGCCGTCACCGTCGACGCGGACGGGCGCGCGAGCGTCGAGGGGCTCGCCGGCGGCTTCGAGGTCCGGGACGGGAGCGCATAGACTCGGACGGTTCCCCCGGAAAGGACTGTCTTCATCGTGGGTCTGCTCGAATCCATCTCGGGTCCCGCTGATCTCAAGGCGCTGCCGGCTGCCAAGCTGGGCCAGCTCGCCGAGGAGATCCGCTCGTTCCTCGTCGACTCCGTCTCGCGGACCGGCGGCCACCTCGGCCCCAACCTCGGCGTGGTCGAGCTGACCATCGCACTGCACCGGGTCTTCGACTCCCCGCGGGACGCCATCGTCTTCGACACCGGGCACCAGTCGTACGTCCACAAGCTGCTCACCGGCCGCCAGGACTTCACCGGACTGCGCACCAGGGGCGGGATCTCCGGCTACCCGAGCCGCTCCGAGTCCGACCACGACGTGGTCGAGAACTCCCACGCGTCGACCTCGCTGTCATGGGCCGACGGCATCGCGAAGTCGCGCCGCCTGCGGGGCGAGCGGAGCCGGCACACGGTCGCGGTGATCGGGGACGGCGCGCTCACCGGAGGCATGGCCTGGGAGGCCCTCAACAACATCGCGGCCGACAAGGACCTGCCGCTGGTCATCGTCGTCAACGACAACACCCGCTCCTACGCGCCGACCATCGGCGGGCTGGCCGACCACCTGGCAACGCTGCGGACCACGCGCGGCTACGAGCGGTTCCTCGACTGGGGCAAGAACACCCTGCACCGCACCCCGGTCGTCGGCGGCGCGATGTACGAGACGCTGCACGGGATGAAGAAGGGCCTGAAGGACATCGTCGCCCCTCAGGGGATGTTCGAGGACCTCGGCCTGAAGTACCTCGGCCCGGTCGACGGCCACGACGAGCACGCCGTCGAGGTGGCGCTTCGCCGGGCGCGGGCCTACGGCGGCCCGGTCCTGGTGCACGTCATCACGCAGAAGGGCCGCGGCTACGACCACGCCCGCAACCACGAGGGTGACCGGTTCCACGCCGTCGGCGTCATCAACCCCGAGACCGGCCTGCCCCTGGAGATCTCCGGCCGGTCCTGGACCGACGAGTTCAGCGACGAGATGGTGGCGATCGGGGCCGAGCGCGAGGACGTCGTGGGTGTCACCGCGGCCATGCTGATCCCGGTGGGGCTCAGCGACTTCGCGGCGGCGTACCCCGACCGGATCTTCGACGTCGGCATCGCCGAGCAGCACGCGACGACGATGGCCGCCGGCATGGCGTTCGGCGGGCTCCACCCGGTCGTCGCCGTCTACGCAACCTTCCTCAACCGTGCCTTCGACCAGCTGCTCATGGACTGCGCCCTGCACCGGGCCGGCGTGACCTTCGTGCTCGACCGCTCCGGCATCACCGGTCCGGACGGCGCCTCGCACCACGGCATGTGGGACATGACCCTGACCGGCATGGTCCCTGGCCTGCACCTGGCCGCGCCCCGCGACGGCGAGCAGGTCCGTGCGGCGCTGCGCGAGGCCGTCGACATCACGAACGCGCCCAGCGTGATCCGCTTCCCCAAGGGCACCGCGCCCGAGCCGATCCCCGCGGTGGCTCGGCGGGGGAGCGTCGACGTGCTGCACGAGCCGGCCGGCGAACCCGGGGAGCAGGGCGTCGACCTGCTCCTCGTGGCGGTCGGGTGCATGGCCTCCCCGGCCCTCGCGGTGGCCGCGAAGCTCGAGGCCCAGGGTCTGCGCGTCCGCGTCGTCGACCCGCGCTGGTCGCTGCCGGTGAGCGGCGACCTCGTCGAGGCCGTCCGCGACGCCCGTGCCGTGGCGGTCGTCGAGGACAACCTGGAGATCGGGGGGATCGGGACCCATGTCGCGGCGGCGCTGGCCGAGGCCGGCCTGGAGGTCCCGGTGCACCAGTACGGCATCCCCACCGAGTTCATCGACCACGCCTCGCGTGGCCAGGTGCTCGAGCAGGTCGGCCTGACGCCGGACGCCATCGCCAGCGAGCTGTCGGCGCGCCTGGTCTGAGCTGGGTGTGCCGCGCCGGCCGCGCCGGCCGCGCTGGGTGTGCCGCGCGGCCGCGTCAGCGGGGAGCGTCGCGGAGGTGCCGCAGCCGCAGGGCGAGCTGGAGCTCGAGGGCCTGGCCCGGCCGCTGCCAGTCGCTGCCCAGCAGCGACGAGATCCGCTCCAGTCGCTGGCTGACGGTGTTGACATGCACGTGCAGGCTCGTCGCCGCGTGCCGTGGGCTGCTACCCGCGTCGAAGTAGGCCTGCAGCGTCCGCACCAGCTCGGACCCGCGGCGCTCGTCGTAGTCGAGCAGCGGCCCGAGGTGGCGGCGGACGTAGCCGTCGACGTCGGGTGCGCTGCCCACCACGAGGCCCGCGAAGCCGAGGTGCTCCGCGGAGGCGCCCGTCCCGGCGAGGCCGAGGGCGCCCATCGCGGTGGCAGTCCTGGCAGCCTCCGCCCAGGCAGCGGGGACCTGTCCGTCGATCGACACCGGCCCTGCCGCGCCGACCGTGACAGGGCCCAGCCGGCGCAGCCGCCGTGCGAGGTCCTCCGCGGTGGTCTGGGGGTTCTGCGACGGGACCAGCGCGACCACCCGGCCGTCGTGCTCACCGACGATCGAACCGGGACCGGCCGCGGCGTGCGCCGCCAGGAGCAGCGTGCGCCGGGGGGTGTCGCCCTGCGCGTCGGCGACCAGCACGGCGTGCCCCCGGCCGGGGTCGACTCCGCTGGCGCGGGCGCGGGCCTGGAGCGCGCTGGGGTCGCCGCGGCCGGTGATGAGGTCGGAGACGAGGTCCGTGCGCACCCGCTGCTCGGCCTCGGCCGAGGTGCGCTCGAAGAGCAGCACGAGGGCCGTGACGACCGCCGCCCGCTCGAGGGTGCGCTGGTCGCTGTCGTCGAGCTCGTCCACCCCGCCGAGCACGAGCACGCCGAGCTCGGACTGGGCTGCCTTCACCGCGATGGCCCAGACCTCGCCGGAGTGGGCGAGCCTCCCGGTGGAGCGGGTGTCCTTCACGGCCTCGGACGCCACCACCGCGGTCAGGTGGGCGCTGTCGTCGTCGGGTGACTCCGCGCCGCACGCGGACAGCAGCTCGTCGGACTCGCCGATCAGGACCACCCAGCCGCCGAGCAGGTCGGCGAGAGCAGCGGTGAGGTCGTCGACGCCGCCGCCTTCGAGGACGAGGCCGGCGAACCGGTCGTGGGCCGCCGCAGCGCGCTCGATCCCGGCGGTGTGCCGGCGCACGAGGTCGTGGGCCGACGACAGCTGGGCCAGCGCGGCCGCTGTCTCGGCCGCGGCCCGGGTCTGCACGATGGACACGGCAGCCAGTGCCGCCAGCGAGCCGAGCAGGGCCACCTGGTCGGGGCTGAACGGTCTGGGCGAGCGGTTCGCTGCGAAGAGCACACCGACGAACTCGCCCTCGACCAGCAGGGGAGTCCCGCAGATCGAGACCAGACCCTCCTCACCCACGGCGCTGTCGATGGTGCCGGTGTGCTGGAAGCGGTGGTCGTTGAAGTAGTCCGCGGTCCAGTACGGCTTGTGCGTCTTGGCGACCAGGCCGCCGAGCCCGTCCCCGGCGGACAGCCGGACGATCTGGAACTCCGCGCTCACCGAGCCGTCGGTCGCGCGCATGAAGGTGTCGCCGGCCTCACGGTCGTAGAGCGTGAGGTAGGCGATGTCCGTACCGAGCAGGGCCCTGGCCCGCCGGACGATGGCGTCGAGCACGCCAGAGGGGTCGCGCAGCGACGCGAGGTCGCGGGCGGTGTCCACGAGCGCAGTCAGCTCCGCCTCGCGCCGGCGGCGGGAGTCGAACGCGGCACGGACGCGCAGCGCGAGCTCGCGCGCCTCGCCGTCGGGGTCGTGCGCCCTCGAGAGCTCGGAGGCGGGTGCTCCCTCGGCCAGCAGGCGCAGCAGCCTGAGCGCGGCATCCTCGTCGGTGGTCATCGCAGCGATCCTAGGCCGCGCCGGTGAGGTGGTCATCGCGGACTCAGTGGGCCGTCCAGCCGCCGTCCATGCTGAACGAGCTGCCGGAGATGGACGCCGAGGACGGGCCACAGAGGAAGGCGACGAGGTCGGCGACCTCGTCCGGCTCGATCAGCCGCTTCACCGCCACGGGAGCCAGCATGATCTTCTCCACGACCTCCGACTCCGCGATGCCGTGGGTCGCGGCCTGGTCCGCGATCTGCTTCTCCACCAGGGGGGTGCGCACGTAGGCGGGGTTGACGCAGTTGCTGGTCACCCCGTGGGCGGCGCCCTCGAGGGCGGTGACCTTGGACAGCCCCTCCAGCCCGTGCTTCGCCGAGACGTAGGCCGACTTGAAGGCGCTGGCGCGCAGCCCGTGCACGCTGGAGACGTTGATGATCCGGCCCCACTGCGCGGCATACATGTGGGGGAGCACGCGCCGGATGAGACGGAACGGCGAGGTGAGCATCAGCCGCACGATGAGGTCCCAGGTCTCCGCCGGGAAGTCCTGGATCGGGCTGACGTGCTGGATGCCGGCGTTGTTGACCAGGACGTCGACGGCCGGGGGGAGGGCGTCGACGGCGTCGAGGTCCGACAGGTCGGTCGGCAGGAGGGTCACGGACTCGAGCCCGGCGAACTGGTCCAGGCCGTCCTTGTCGCGGTCCACGGCGAAGACCGCGGCGCCGGCCTCGACCAGCCGGTGGACGCAGGCAGCCCCGATCCCGCTCGCCGCACCGGTCACCAGCGCGGTGCGGCCGCTGAGGTCGAGGGACTCCGTCGTCGTCGGCATGGGCCAGAGACTAGGGTTCGACCCTCGCGGGCGAGCATGTGTGCCTCACCCACAGTTGGGCCCGAATCTGTGTGGCCCGGCGCCTCAGATGTCGCGGAACGTCTCGATGGTCGCGCCCAGCGCGTTGAGCCGCTCGGCCAGGTCCTCGTAGCCGCGGTTGATGACGTAGACATTGCGCAGCACGGAGGTGCCCGGCGCCGCCAGCATCGCGAGCAGGACGACCACGCCGGGCCGCAGCGCGGGAGGGCAGATCACCTCGGCCGCACGCCAGCGGGTCGGGCCCTCGATCATCACCCGGTGCGGGTCGAGCAGCTGCACGCGGGCGCCGACCTTCGTCAGCTCGGTCAGGTAGATGGCGCGGTTCTCGTAGACCCAGTCGTGGATCATCGTCGTGCCCTCGGCGCAGGCGGCGATGAGCGCGAAGAACGGCAGGTTGTCGATGTTCAGGCCGGGGAAGGGCATCGGGTGGATCTTGTCGATGGGTGCCTGCAACGGGCCGGGCATCGTCGTCAGGTCCACGAGGCGGGTGCGGCCGTTGGTCGACGCGTACTCGTCGCTGATGCCGTACTTCATGCCCATGCCCTCGAGGGTGGCCAGCTCGATCTCGAGGAACTCGATGGGCACCCGGCGGATCGTGATCTCCGAGCCGGTGACCACGGCCGCGGCGAGCAGGCTCATGGCCTCGATCGGGTCCTCGGACGGGGAGTAGGACACATCGACGTCGATGTGCTTGCGCCCGCGCACGGTCAGGGTCGTGCTGCCGATGCCGTCGATCTCTACGCCGAGCTCCTGGAGGAAGAAGCAGAGGTCCTGGACCATGTAGTTGGGGCTGGCGTTGCGGATCACCGTCTCGCCCTCGTGGCGGGCCGCCGCCAGCAGGACGTTCTCCGTGACAGTGTCGCCGCGCTCGGTGAGGATGATCGGGCGGCCGGGGGTGATCTGCGGGTTGACCGACGCGTCGTAGAAGCCGGCGGTGGCGGTGACCCCCAGGCCGAACGCACGCAGCGCCGCGAGGTGCGGCTCGACGGTGCGGGTGCCGAGGTCGCAGCCGCCGGCGTACGGCAGGCGGAACTGCTCGACCTCGTGCAGCAGCGGCCCCAGGAACATGATGACCGTGCGGGTCCGGCGGGCGGCGGCGACGTCGATGTTGGCGAGGTCCAGCACCGCGGGCGGGACGATCTCGAGGTCGTTGCTGTCCGGCAGCCAGCGGGTCCGCACCCCGATCGAGGTGAGCACCTCGATGATGCGGTTGACCTCCTCGATCCGGGCGAGGTTGCGCAGGGTCGTGCGGCCCTTGTTGAGCAGCGAGGCGCAGAGCAGCGCCACGGCCGCGTTCTTGGAGGTCTTGACGTCGATCGCCCCGGAGAGCGGCGTGCCGCCGACGATCCGCAGGTGCTGCGGGCCGCTGTGCCCGAGGGAGACGAACTCGCTGTCCAGGCTCTCGCCGATGCGCGCCAGCATCTCAAGGCTGAGATTCTGCTTGCCCTGCTCGATGCGGGCCACGGCGCTCTGGCTGGTCCCCAGCGACTCGGCCAGCTCGCTCTGCGTCATCGCCTTGTGGCGCCGGGCGTCGCGGATGAGGGTGCCGATGCGGGTCAGGTAGGTATCCGTCACGCGTTCGACTGTAGATCACATGTGAGATAGGGCCGAATCGGCGCGCCGGACCCACGGACGTCGCTGGTCAGGGCGCTGCCGCACCGACGGGGCGCGAGGTGAGCCACGGGTGCGTCCGGCCCTGACCCGGGGTCCGGCGCAGTGGTCAGCTCGGGTAGGGGCGGACCGGGAACGGCACGGTGGCGAA
>NZ_DATBMI010000031.1:0-23678 GCF_036554925.1 Pedococcus sp. | reverse complement strand
GAACATGATCGTCACCTTGACCTTGTCGCCGCCCTTGAGGAAGCGCTCGACGTGGCCCTTCTTGGTGCCGTAGTCGTGCGGGTCGATCTTCGGGCGGAGCTTGATCTCCTTGATGACCGTGTTGACCTGGTTCTTGCGCGCGTCGCGCGCCTTCATGGCCGCTTCGTACTTGAACTTGCCGAAGTCCATGAGCTTGGCAACGGGGGGCTTGGCCATCGGGGCCACCTCGACGAGGTCGAGGTCGGCCTCGGCGGCCAGCCGCAGCGCGTCCTCGACGCGCACGATGCCGACCTGCTCTCCATTGGGACCAACCAACCGCACTTCCGGGACCCGGATGCGGTCGTTGATGCGAGGCTCGCTGATGGTGGTGCTCCTTCAGTCATGGGGTGCGCCCGCAGCAACGAGAAGAGGCTCCCCGCCGCAGTTGCGCGAGAAGCCTCACCAGAATCCGTCCCGGGAACCACCAAGGCCGGTATGCCGTGGCTGGGCCACCGCGGCATACGCCCTTCGCGGACCTGGGGAACCCGGCGACCTGGACGGTCACGGCGGGTGGAAGCATGGTGTCGCTTCTCTTGCACACCATCCGTGCTCTCGGGTCACCCCGCGGGCATGGACGGCCGGTCGATCTGCAAGGCTACCAGCGTGAGCACGGAATCTCCCAATCCCGCGGCCGGCCCCTCCCCCAGCGCGTCGCCCGGCGACCCCGAGGGCTCGCAGGCGTCATCCGCGGCCCGCGACATCGCCGACGTCCCGGCGGTCGAGGTCATCACCACGGCCGCCATCCACATGATGAGCGCGGCGGCCGTCAAGTGCGGCCTGGCCGAGGGGGACGACGCCCAGGAGCACCTCGACCTCGACGAGGCTCGCCGCCTGATCACGGCGCTGGCCGGCCTCGTCACTGCGGCGGCCCCGGAGCTCGGCAGCCAGCACGCCGCCCCGCTGCGCGACGGGCTGAAGTCGCTGCAGCTGGCGTTCCGGGAGGCCTCGGTGATCCCGGACCCGCCTGGGCAGGGCCCGGGCGAGAAGTTCACGGGCTCCGTCGTCTGAGCACCACCCCGACGGTCCATCCCGGCCGCCACCGACCGCGGTGCAGGGCCGGGGGCGCCCGCGGCTGACAGCGCTCCCCGCCGGCGCGGGGCTGGGGAGCGCTGCGCCGGCAGGGCGATCAGGGTGTGGGAGGCCGCGCTCCGCCCTCCGCGAGGTAGGCGAGCCGGCGCAGGGCCTCGGTGTTGCGGACGTGGAGGACGGGGTCCTGGACGGCCGTGGGGACGAGCGTCGCCGGCCCCGAGACCGCCCACTCCTCCATCGTCACGGTGGTGCCCCCGGCCGGGTCGGCCTCGCAGCGGAGGCGCACCCGGCCCTCCCCCGCGGGCCAGGCCCGCACCCGGAGCAGCAGCTCCCGCGGAGCGTCCGCCCCCTCGACCGACGTGGTGTCGCTCAGCAGCGCGGGCCACAGCCCCACGGAGTGGTGGATGCGGCTGCCGACCGCCGGCCAGTCGGCGTCCACGTCGCGGACACGGGCGGCGCCGACGACCCAGGAGGCGTAGCTCCAGCCGTCCGCGAGAACGGCGAACACCTCCTCCGGCCGGCACTTCAGGTGCCTGGTGGTGCGGCTCATGTGCGGTGCTCCCTTCTGCGCAGTGGGGCGGTCACGCGGCTCAGCCGGTCGTGGGCCATCGCGGCCCGGGCGGCGTTGGAGCCGCACGCGCCGTGGACACCGCCTCCCGGGTGGGCGGACGACGAGGCCAGGTAGAGCCGCGCGACCGGGGTCTCGGCGCGCCCGAGGCCGGGAACGGGGCGGAAGACCAGCTGCTGGTGCAGGTTGGCCGTGCCGCCGCCCAGCGCGCCCCCGACGAGGTTCTCGTCGCGGGCCTCGAGCTCGCGTGGCCCCAGGACCCGGCGAGCGAGCACGCGCGCGCCGAAGCCGGGTGCGTAGGCCTCGACCCGAGCCTGGACCCGGTCCGCCATCCGCTGGAGGTCGTCGTGGTCCCACGTCCCCGTGATGCCGCCGTCGCCGGCGTCGCTCGTGGTGTGCTGCGGGACGTGGGTGTAGGCCCAGAACGACTCGCAGCCGGCCGGGGCGCGGCTCGGGTCGGACGTGGCCATCTGGCCGGCGAGGAGGAACGGGGCCGCAGGCACGGCGCCCGCCGCGATCTGCGCCCCGGACGTGCGGATCTCGTCGATCGACTCCGCGATGTGCACGGTCCCCGGTGCCGTTGCCGGGCTCGAGGCCCAGGGCACGGGACCGCTCAGGGCCCAGTCGACCTTGACCGTGCCCGGGTCCCACTCGAAGGCACGCATGCGGCGTAGCAGCCGGTCGGGCAGGTGCTCCTCGCCCACCAGCCGGCCGTAGAGGCTGGGGGCGCTCACGTCGGCGAGGACGGCCCGCCGCGCGGTGACGAGCCCGCCACCGGCCACCTCCACGCCCACCGCCCGGCCGGCGCGGACCACCACCCGGGTGGCGCGCGTCCCCACCAGCAGCCGACCGCCGCGGGAGGTGAGGCGGGCCACGAGGGCGCTGCTGAGGCGGCCGGCGCCTCCGCGCGGCACGGGGTAGCCGAGGTCCTGGCCGATCATGGCGAGCACCCAGGCCATGACCGTCGAGCCCGTGGCGTCGACGGGGATGTCGGCGTGGGCGGCGTTCCCGGCCAGCAGCATTCGCGCAGCGCGGCCCCGGAAGCGCTGGCCGGCCATGCTCTGGAGGGGGGACAGCAGCATCTGCACGAACCCGAGCCCGCCTGCTCGGGGCAGGCGGGTGAGCGCGCGCGCCCCGCTGCGCAGCGGCGGGAAGGGCGTGAGCAAGGCCCCGATCACATCTGCACCGATGCTGTCCCACCCGGAGCACAGCTCCAGCCAGGCCTCGCCGTCGCCGGGCTGGAGGGCGTCGAGTGCCGCTGCGGTGTCCTCGGCACGGCGGTGCATCAACGCCCAGTCGCCCGAGAGGAAGGGAGTGCCGAGGACGGCGGGCGCCTGCTCCCACTCGAGGCCGAACCGCTCGAGCCCCAGGGCGCGGATGGTGGGCGAGACGGCGGCCAGCGGGTAGAACGAGCTGAACGTGTCGTGCACGAAGCCGGGGTGGACGTCCTCGTCGCTGCGGACGGCCCCGCCCGGCTCGGGCTGGGCCTCGAGGACCGCGACATCCCAGCCGTGGTCCGCCAGCAGGTTGGCTGCAACGAGGCCGTTCGGGCCGCTGCCGATGACCACCGCGTCGGCCGCCTCCATGGCGCTCCTTCCTGCTCGTCCGGGTGCGGGTCGCTTCCGCCGGGGCTCGGCGCGGTCACAGGTCCGGTCTCGGGCCGGCCTCGCCCAGGCCCCACGCTAGGGCGCCCGTCCCGCTGCTGCCCGTCGGACGCGCGGCCCGGGAGCTGTGCGGCTCAGACCTCCGCGGGCGCGGTGGGCGTCGGCGCGGCGGCCCTCCGTCGCCGCGCACGGCTGGCCGTCGCCCCCGCACCGACGACCGCGACCACGACACCGGCCAGCGCCACCACCACGAAACCGGCACCCCACCCCCAGAGGTCGATCGCGACCCCCGCCAGCGGCGCTCCGAGCGCCATGCCGGCCGTCATGAACGAGCCGTGCCAGCCCATCGCCTCACCACGGGAGGACGCGGGGACGACGCGGCTCACCTGGTCGATGGTGGCCGTGATCGTGGGCGCGCAGAGCAGTCCGGCGACGAAGGCGAGGGCCGCCAGCGACATCGGGCCGGCGGCGAACGCCATCGGCAGGGTGACCAGCCCCAGCCCGGCGAGGAGGGTGAAGGCGGAGATCGACCGGTGCAGCCCGCCGTAGACGAGCCCGCCGATGAGCGACCCGAGGCCCCACACCGCCAGCACCCACCCGATCGTGGACTGGGCGTCGAAGGCACGCAGGGCCGCCACGATGGCGATGTCGGAGCCACCGAGCACGACGGTGGTCGCGGCGGCGCCGAGGCAGATCGCGAGGAACTGCGCGCGGAACCACTGGGAGCGCGGGACGGCAGCACGCGCCTCGGGTGCGGGGCCGTCACCCAGCTCGGTCTGCGCCCCGGGCTCCCGGATGGAGGGGTTGGCCACCCACAGCAGGATCCCTGCGGCGACACCGAGCATCTCGATGCCGAAGAGCACCCAGGAGGTCGGCCAGAGGGTGGCCGCCCACACGCCGAGAGCCGGGCCCACCATGAAGGACAGCTCCACGGCGACGGAGTCCAGGGAGATGGCTGTGCGCCGGTCGCCCTCCGGCACGGCGGCGATGACGGCCTGCCGGATGATCGAGAACGACGGGATCACGAACAGGCCGGCGAGGGCGGCCAGGCCCAGCAGCAGCCAGTAGCCCACGAAGGGCGCGATCGACCAGCACACGGCCGCGACGATGACGGAGGGGACGACCACGCGGCGCAGACCGAGGCGGTCGAGCAGGCGGCCGCGCCAGGGCCCGCTGACGGCGATGGCGATCGTGGCCGCCGCCGAGACGAGACCGGCCGCGCCGTAGCTGCGGTCGAGGCTCGACACGACGTGCAGCGTCAGCACGACCGCGCCGGCGAAGATCGGCATCCGCACGAGGATGCCGAGCAGCAGCGCCTGCCTCAGGGCAGGGCTGGACAGGACGCGGCGGTAGCGCTGGATGGGCACCCGATCAGGATCC
The DNA here is from genome assembly GCF_036554925.1 of Pedococcus sp. Taxonomy (NCBI): domain Bacteria; kingdom Bacillati; phylum Actinomycetota; class Actinomycetes; order Micrococcales; family Intrasporangiaceae; genus Pedococcus; species Pedococcus sp. Next base: position 19,058 of record NZ_DATBMI010000031.1, on the reverse strand, counting down.
CACCTCGCCCCGACACTCTTCACCCGGATATCCCCCGGCTCGGTTGCTGAGCCACCACCCCCGTGCGACGTTGGACCGACCGGGCCGGGGGGCGCCCAGCTGCGCCCTCGGCATACCGGACACCCACCACCGCACCCGAAGGAGCAGAGATGACGGACACGACGCGCGCGGGCGGACCCTCGATCGAGACGGCCCCCAGCGCGGAGGCGGGGCTCGGGTCCACCACCGACACCGGCGCCCCCGCCGTCAGCGACCGCAACTCGCTGACCCTGGGCCCGGACGGCCCGATCCTGCTCCACGACGTGCACTTCCTCAACCAGATGGCGCACTTCAACCGTGAGCGGATCCCCGAGCGCAACGTGCACGCCAAGGGGTCGGGGGCCTTCGGGGTCTTCGAGACCACCGAGGACGTGTCTCGCTGGACGAAGGCGGCGCTGTTCCAGAAGGGCGTCACCACCGAGATGCTCGCGCGCTTCTCCACCGTCGCGGGCGAGCAGGGCTCGCCCGACACCTGGCGCGACCCCCGCGGCTTCGCGCTGAAGTTCTACACCTCCGAGGGCAACTACGACCTCGTCGGCAACAACACCCCGATCTTCTTCATCCGCGACACCATGAAGTTCCCGCACTTCATCCGCAGCCAGAAGCGCCTGGCCGGCTCGGGCCTGCGCGACAACCACATGCAGTGGGACTTCTGGTCGCTCAACCCCGAGTCCGCCCACCAGGTCACCTACCTCATGGGCGACCGCGGCATCCCGAAGACGTTCCGGCACATGAACGGCTACGGCTCGCACACCTACCTGTGGGTCAACGAGGACGGCGAGAAGCACTGGGTGAAGTACCACTTCCACAGCGACCAGGGCGTCGAGGGCCTGACCGGTGAGGAGGCCACCCGTATCGCCGGGCAGGACGCCGACCACCACCGCCGCGACCTCTACGAGGCCATCGACCGCGGCGAGTTCCCGAGCTGGACCCTCTCGGTGCAGGTCATGCCCTACGAGGACGCGGAGACCTACCGGTTCAACCCCTTCGACCTGACCAAGATCTGGCCGCACGCGGACTACCCGCTCATCAAGGTCGGCACGATGACGCTGAACCGGAACCCGGACAACTTCTTCGCCGAGGTCGAGCAGGCGGCGTTCGAGCCGTCGGCCCTCGTGCCCGGCATCGGCTTCTCCCCCGACAAGATGCTGCTCGGGCGGGCGTTCGCCTACTCCGACACCCACCGCTACCGGATCGGCCCGAACTACCTGCAGCTCCCCGTCAACCGCCCCCGCGTCGAGCTCAACACCTACACGCAGGACGGCCCGATGGCCTACGAGCACCGCGGCGACGCCCCGGTCTACGCGCCCAACAGCCAGGGCCGCGGGTACTCCGACGAGGTCGGCGTGGTCGACAACGGGTGGGAGGCCGACGGCGCCATGGTCCGCCAGGCCTACACCCTGCGGAAGGACGACGACGACTTCGGCCAGGCGGGCACGCTGGTGCGCGAGGTCTGGGACGACGAGCAGCGGGAGCAGTTCGTCCAGACCGTCGCCGGCCACCTGCTGGGCGGCGTGAGGTCCCCCGTGCTGGAGAGGGCCTTCGAGTACTGGAAGAACGTCGACGCCGACACCGGCAAGCGCATCGAGGAGGCCGTGCGAGCCGGGCAGGGCGGCGACAACCCCGGTGGCGAGGCGGACGACGCCAAGGTCGTCACCGAGCCGGTCGTGGAGACCGACACCCACGCCGACAGCTGAGGGTGGGCCGCTGCCGGGTTCAGTGACCTCTCCGGGCGAGCAGGAACCGCCGCTCCGTCTCGCTGTCCGTGAGCGCCAGCGCGTCCTCGTAGGCCTGGCGGGCCAGCGCCGGCCGGCCCAGCCGGGTGAGGACATCGGCCCGGGTCGCCGGGAGGTAGGGGTACGCCGCGAGCGTCGGCTCCGCCTCGAGGGCGTCGAGGTCATGCAGGACGGCCTCGAGGTCAGCGCCGGGGACCAGGCTCGCCGCGGCGGCACGGTTGAGGGCGACCACCGGGGTGGGCCAGCGCAGCAGCAGGGCGTCGTACATGCGCACCACCTGGGGCCAGTCGGTCGCCTCCCACGCGGGGGCCGACATGTGCAGCCCCGCGATGGCTGCCTGGAGGGTGAAGCGCCCGTCCCCGCGTGCGAGGGCCCGCGTGGCCAGGGACAGCCCCTCGTGCACGAGAGCCCGGTCCCAGCCGGACCGGTCCTGGTCGGCGAGCAGGACGAGCTCCCCGCCGGCGTCGACGCGGGACCCCGCCCGGGCCTCGGCGAACAGCAGCAGGGCCAGCAGGCCGAGGGCCTCCGGGTCGTCCGGCAGCTGCACGACCAGAAGGCGTGCGAGTCCCACGGCGCGCGCGGTGAGGTCCTCCCGCACGAGACGGTCGCCGGAGGCGCTGTGGCCGGCGGTGTAGGCCAGGTGGACCACGGTGAGGACGGTGTCGAGCCGGGCCGGCAGGGCGTCGTCCGGCGGGATCCGGAAGGGCACGCCGGCCGCCGCGATCTTCTGCTTGGCCCGGGTGACGCGGGCCGCGACGGCGGTCTCCTTCGCGAGCAGCACCCGGCCGATCTCCGCGGTGGTGAGCCCGCACATCAGGCGCAGCGTCAGGGCCAGCTGGGCGTCGCGGCCGAGGGCGGGGTGGCAGCAGGTGAAGACCAGCCGGAGCGGATCCGCCGGGCCGGGGTCGGGCCCGCCGGCCGCAGCCTCCTCCACGGCCAGCAGCGGTAGCTTGCGCCGGAGCGTCGCCTCCCGCCGGATCCGGTCGAGGGCGAGGCGGCGTGCCACGGTCGCCAGCCACCCGCCGGGGCTGTCGGGGATGCCCGCGCTCCAGGTCTGCAGGGCCCGGACGAAGGCGTCCTGGGTGCAGTCCTCGGCGAGGTCGAGGTCGCGGGTGAGGCGCACCGTGCCCGCCAGGACCGAGGCCCAGTGGCTGCGGTGCGCCTCCTCCACTGCTCGCGCGACGTCGCGGGGGTCGGGCACGTCGACCTCAGCCGGAGGTGTCCGAGCCGCTCGTGTCGAGGACCGGGCGGATCTCCAGGTTGCCCGTGGGGCAGAGCGCGCCGAGCTCCAGGGCCTGGTCGAGGTCCCGGGCCTCGATGAGGTAGTAGCCACCGAGCGCCTCCTTGGTCTCGATGAACGGCCCGTCGCTCACCACCGGTGGCGTGGACGGGTGCTCCCAGTCCTTGCGGAGCGTGGTGGCCGTCGTCGTGCGCTGCAGCGCCCTGCCGTCGAGGATGCGGGCGCCGGCCGCCTCGACGGCCCGGCTGAACTCCCCGTGCAGCTTCATCGCCGTCTCCCAGGACTCCGGGGTCAGGTCGTCGAACCAGCTCTCGTCGTCGAACAGCAGGAACAGGTACTCGGCCATGGTGGCCTCCTTGTGGTGAAGGGGTCTGTGCCCTGATGACGAACGCCCCGCGGCCCATTCGACAGGCTGGCCACCGAATCTGTCACCGGGTTTGGCACAACCCGGGGCCACGAGGCGCTGACCCTGCCCCGCGGGACGCCGCCGCCCCGGGCTACCGGATGGAGAACGCCAGCCCGTCGACCCGGGCACGGAGCTCGCCGTCGGTCGCGAGCCGCTCCCCCACGCGCGTCGCGATCGCCTCGACCTCGGCGGCGGCGAGTCCCGGCTCGAGGTCCAGGACGATGGCGAGGATGCCCTGCCCGGCGGGCCGCCCGGGCGCCAGCTGGTGCGCGCGGACGGCGGCCTCGGGCTGGACCGCCGCCGCCACGGCCCGCGCGACGGCCTCGTCCTGGTGGGCCGGGAGCCAGGTCCGCTGCTGGGCGAGCGCCCACACCATGCTGGGCCGCAGCACCACGCTGCGGGGCCCGGCGACGTCGACGACCATGACGTCGCAGCGCTCGGAGACCGCCGCCTGCGCCGCGCGGGACGCGGTCACCGGCACCGGGCGGGCCGCGGCGTCCCACGCGGCCAGGGTCTCCAGGGAGGTGAAGACCGGCAGGGCCCGCTGCCCGTCGGGTGCCACGAGGGTCACCGCCGCCATGTCCGTCTGCTTCTCGGCTGTCAGGGCCCCCGACTCGTCGAGCTCGACCGGCTCGGCCACGATCGGCACGAGCAGGCGCGCCTGGCTCACCGCGGCCATCAGCGCCCCCTCGTCGGAGGGGTCGTGGAGCGCGGCCTCGAGCGCGGCGTCGGCGGCCCCGGTGTCGTGGTCGAAGCCGGTGCCCGACAGCTCACGACCGCCCCAGGGGACCCCGGCGGAGTCGCGTGGCCCGTGCTGGGAGTCGGTCACGGCCGCCCTGCCACGTCGAGTGCCTCGGGCAGCGTGAACGCGCCGCGGTAGAGGGCCGACCCGATGATCGCACCCTCGACGCCGGCGTCCACCAGGCCCCGGATCGCCTCGATGTCCGCGAGGGTCGACACCCCGCCGGAGGCGACCACCGGGCGGTCGGTGCGGGCGCACACGTCGCGCAGCAGGCCGAGGTTCGGGCCGGCCAGCATGCCGTCCTTGTCGACGTCGGTCACGACGTAGCGCGCGCAGCCCTCGCGGTCGAGCCGCTCGAGGGTCTCCCAGAGGTCGCCGCCCTCCTGGGTCCAGCCACGGGCGGCCAGCGTGGTGCCGCGCACGTCCAGGCCGACGGCGATGCGGTCGCCGTGCTCGGCGATGGCCGCGGCGGTCCACTCGGGGTCCTCGAGCGCGGCGGTGCCCAGGTTGACGCGCCGGCAGCCGGTGGCGAGCGCGGTCTCCAGCGACTGGGCGTCGCGGATGCCGCCGCTCATCTCGACCTTGATGTCGAGGCGGCCGACGATGCTCGCGAGCAGCTCGCGGTTCGAGCCCCTGCCGAAGGCGGCGTCGAGGTCCACGAGGTGCAGCCACTCCGCGCCCTGGTCCTGCCACGACCTGGCTGCCTCCCACGGGTCGCCGAACTGCCCTCCCGTCCCGGCGACGCCCTGGACGAGCTGGACCGCCTCACCGCCCGCCACGTCGACGGCAGGAAGGAGCTCGAGTCGGGCGGCGCTGCTCATGGGGTGTCCTCCGGGGTCGGGGTCTGGGGTCGGGTGGTCACGGGAGGTCAGGACCGGACCGGAACGTCACAACCTAAGGTCACAGGGACCTCACCCAGTTCTCGAGCAGGGTCAGCCCTGCCTCGCCCGACTTCTCCGGGTGGAACTGCGTGGCCGCCAGTGGCCCGTTCTCGACGGCAGCGACGAAGTCGTTGCCGTGGGTGGCCCAGGTGACCCGGGGCGCGAGGGCCGCGAAGTGCCCGGTGGGGGGCTCCATCGTCCAGTCGGCCACGGCATACGAGTGCACGAAGTAGAAGCGCTCGTCCTCCACGCCGGCGAACAGCGCCGAGCCCTCGGCGGCGCGCACCGTCGACCACCCCATGTGCGGCACGACGTCGGCCTTGAGCCGGGCCACGGTGCCCGGCCACTCGCCGAGCCCCTCCTGCGGGCTCTCACTGGGCTCGTCCGAGCCGTCGAACATGACCTGCATGCCCACGCAGACGCCGAGCACCGGACGGCCGCCGGCCAGCCGCGTCTCGATGACCAGGGGGCCGCCCGCGGCGCGCAGACCTGCCATGCAGGCGTGGAAGTTGCCGACGCCGGGCACGAACAGCCCGTCGGCGGCCAGGGCCGCCGCCCGGTCGGAGGTCAGCTCGACCGTGGCACCGACGTGCTGCAGGGCTCGCACGCCCGAGCGCACGTTGCCGCTGCCGTAGTCCAGCACGACGACACGGGCCGTCATGGTCCGTCCTCCTCCTGCTCGGCACGGTGCCGGGCCTCTTCGAGTACGAAGGCGTTGAATCGTGCCACGCCGCGAACGCGGGGCTCGACGAGGTCCCCCTGGGGCGGGCCGTCGCCGGCGAGGAGACCGGCCCCGGGCAGGCCCAGTACGCCCATGAGGTCCGCGAGCAGCGTCGGGGCGTCGCCGCGGGACTCGCGGAGCAGCCCGGCCACCTCGCGCTCGACCCCGCGCGTGGTCGCGTGGGCGGCGCCGACCAGGTCGACGGGCCGGGCGAGGCGGAGGGCAGGCGTGCGCACCACTCCCCGCCCGGGCTGCCAGACGAGCCATCGCTGGACGGTGCGCCAGCCCTCCCGTCGGACGGTCACCACGGCACGACCCCCGACGGCGAAGAGCCCGACCGTCGAGCGCAGCCGGTGCGACACCGGTTGCGACGCAAGGACGGTCAGCGCGTCGTCGTAGGGCGGCAGCGCACGGGATGCCGGCTCAGCGGGCTGGACGGCCGTCCACCCCGGCAGGGGCACGACGCGCGCGGCAACGAGCCCGCGGGAGGCCCAGCGGGCCGCGGCCTCGGGATCGCTGCGGAGCAGGAGCAGCCCGCGCCCGTGCCGCGCGGACTGCCACGGCACGCTCACGGCTTACAGACTGCCCTTCGCACTGGGGATGCCGGTCACCCTCGGGTCGCGGGCGACGGCAGCGCGCAGCGCCCGGGCCACGGCCTTGAACTGCGCCTCGACGATGTGGTGGGGGTCGCGGCCCGCGAGCACCCGCACGTGCAGGGCGATCCCCGCGTGGTGGGCGAAGGACTCGAGCACGTGCCGCGTCAAGGAGCCGACGTAGTTGCCCCCGATCACGACGTACTCCTGGCCCTCTGGCTCGCCGGTGTGCACGACGTAGGGCCGACCCGCCACGTCGACGACGGCGTGGACCAGGGCCTCGTCGAGCGGCACCGTGGCGTCGCCGAACCGGGAGATCCCCCGCTTGTCGCCGAGGGCCTCGCGCAAGGCGTCGCCAAGGACGATGGCGACGTCCTCGACCGTGTGGTGGGCGTCGACGTCGAGGTCCCCGGTGGCCTTGACCCGCAGGTCGATCAGGGAGTGCTTGGCGAGGGAGAGCAGCATGTGGTCGTAGAACCGGACGCCGGTGTTGACCTCGCCGGCGCCCGAGCCGTCGAGGTTGAGCTCGAGCTCGACGCTGCTCTCGGAGGTCGTGCGGGTCAGTGAGGCGGTGCGGGCGGGGGTGCTCATGCGGGACGCTCCTCAGCGCGGCTGGTCACGGCGGCGTTGCTGCTCACGGTGACGTTCTGGGCGGTGACCGACTCGGCCATGGCGGCCAGGAAGGCGCCGGTCTCGGCGGGGGTCCCGGCCGTGACACGAAGATAGTGCGGGATCCCGACGTCGCGGACCAGGACGCCCCTGTCCAGCAGCGACTGCCAGGTCGCGGCCGCGTCGGACAGGCCGCCGAAGAGGACGAAGTTGGCGTCACTGGGCACCGGGTCGAGCCCCAGCGCCGTCAGGCCGTCGACGATGCGGTCGCGCTGGGCCTTGATCACCGCGACGGTCGAGAGCATCTCCGGCGCGTGGCGCAGGGCCGCGAGGGCGATCGCCTGCGTCGGAGTGGACAGGTGGTAGGGCAGCCGCACCAGGCGAAGCATGTCGGTCAGCCCCGGGTGCGCGGCGAGGTAGCCGAGACGCCCGCCGGCGAAGGCGAACGCCTTGCTCATGGTCCTGGTGACGACGAGCCGCTCGCGGCCCTCGAGCAGGGTCAGGGCGCTGGGCGTGCCCTCCCGCGCGAACTCCGCGTATGCCTCGTCGACGACGACCACGGCTTCCGGCGCCGCGTCGTACACCGCCTCCACCACGTCGAGCGACAGGGCGGTGCCGGTCGGGTTGTTCGGCGAGCAGAGGAAGACGACGTTGGGCCGGTGCTCGCGCACCTGTGCCACCGCCGACTCCGCGGTCAGGTCGAACGGCGCGTCCGTGCCCTGGCCACGCAGCCCGTCGACCCAGGCCGTGCCGAGGGTCTCGGTGATGATCGGGTGCATCGAGTAGGCCGGTGTGAACCCCAGCGCGACCCGGCCGGGCCCGCCGAAGGCCTGCAGCAGGTGCTGGAGCACCTCGTTGGAGCCGTTGCCGGCCCACACCTCGGCGGCGGTCACCTCGACCCCCGAGGTGGTGGTGAGGTATGCCGCGAGGGCAGCCCGCAGGTCGGTGAACTCCCGGTCGGGGTACCGGTTGAGGTCTGCGGCGACCTCGGCGACCGCGGCCGTGATGTCGTGGACGACGGTCTCCGGCACCGGGTAGGAGTTCTCGTTGGTGTTGAGCCGGACCGGGACGTCGAGCTGGGGCGCGCCGTAGGCGGTCTTGCCGCGCAGCTCGGGCCGCAGCAGCTCGCTCAGCCGGCTCACGGCGCGTCGCCGAAACGGGCGGTGACCGCCTCACCGTGCGCGGGGAGGTCCTCCGCCGTGGCCAGGGTGACGACGTGGTGCGCCACGTCGCGCAGGGCGGCCTCGTCGTAGCGGACGACGTGGATGCCGCGCAGGAAGGTCTGCACGGACAGGCCGCTGCTGTGGCATGCGCAGCCTCCGGTCGGGAGGACGTGGTTGGAGCCGGCCGCGTAGTCGCCGAGGCTGACGGGCGAGAACGCGCCGATGAAGACGGCACCGGCATTGCGCACCCCGGCCGCGACGACGTCGGCGTCGCGGGTCTGCACCTCGAGGTGCTCCGCGGCATACGCGTTGACCACCTCGAGGCCGGCGTCGAGGTCGTCGACGAGGACCACCCCGGACTGGCGCCCGCCGAGGGCGGTGCGCACCCGCTCGGCGTGCTTCGTCTGCGGCACCCTGCGCTCGAGCGCTGCGGCGACGCCGGCGGCGAGCCGGTCGCTGTCGGTGACCAGGACGGACGCCGCGTAGGGGTCGTGCTCGGCCTGGCTGACGAGGTCGGCCGCGACGTGCTCGGCGTCGGCGCTGTCGTCGGCGAGCACGGCGATCTCGGTCGTCCCGGCCTCGGCGTCGATGCCGATGAGGCCCTTGAGGAGGCGCTTGGCCGCGGTGACGTAGATGTTGCCCGGCCCGGTCACGAGGCTGACGGGCTCGCAGACGGTGCCGTCGTCGTCGAAGCCGTAGGCGAACGCGGCCACCGCCTGGGCACCGCCCACGGCATACACCTCGTCGACGCCGAGCAGGGCGCACGCGGCGAGGATGGTGGGGTGCGGGTAGCCGGCGAAGGAGCCGGTGTTCTCGCGCTGCGGCGGGCTCGCGACGGCCAGCGAGGGCACCCCGGCGATCTGGGCGGGGACGACGTTCATCACGACGCTCGAGGGGTAGACCGCCCGGCCCCCCGGGACGTACAGGCCCACCCGGTCGACGGGCACCCAGCGCTCGGTGACGGTGCCGCCCTCGACCACCTCGGTCGTGGTCTCGGCCCGCCGCTGGTCCTCGTGGACGAGGCGGGCCCTGCGGATGGCCTCGTCGAGCGCAGCACGGACCTGCGGGTCGAGCCCCTCGAGAGCGGCCTCGAGGACGTCAGCAGGGACGCGCAGCGCGGCTGGCCGGACCCCGTCGAAACGCTCGCCGAGCTCGTACAGCGCCTCGGCGCCACGATGGTGCACGGCCTCGCAGATCGGGCGCACGGTCTCCAGTGCGGCCTCGACGTCGAACTCGGCGCGCGGCAGGATCCCGCGGAGGTCGCGCACGCTCAGCGCGCGTCCCCGCAGGTCGGTCGTGGACATCATGGGCCCGATTCTAGGCGGCGCTCCGGTGCGCCCCGGCCGCGGTCTCATCCCGCGGGAGCCCGTCCCGCGCTCCCGACGGTCACGCCTGGCGCTGCGGGGCCGGACGGGGTCAGGCCGCCCGGGAGGTGTCCTCGTGGGGGCTGAAGGTCCGCTCGACCGCCTCGGCGATCTCGCCCTGCGGCCACCGGGCGGCGAGCAGGACGAGGCCCCCGAGGCTGACGACCGCGCACACCCCCACGGCGGCCGCCGGTCGGGTGTGCTGGGAGATCCAGCCGGCGAGGAGGTAGAAGGCACCGGTCGCGGCCACCGACAGCGCCCCCGCCAGGCCGAAGACCCGGCCGCGCAGCCTGGCGGGCACGACGAGGGTGAAGGTGGCCTGCAGCGGCAGCATGTACGCCTGCAGGGCCCCGCAGGTGAACCAGGCTCCCCAGACCACCGGCAGCGGCGGCTCCACGACCGTGACCAGGAGCGGCAGCGGCATGGTCAGGGCCATCCACAGCATCGAGCGGTTCTGGCGCTCCGCCCCCAGCCGGCTCATGAGGAGCAGCCCGACCACGGCGCCCAGGATGGGTGCCGCCATGAGCAGCCCTCCCCAGGCCGGCGAGTCCGTGTGGGTGTTGACGTACGGGATGGCGACGGCCTCCGGCGCCGCCATCGCCAGGGTGCTGGTGACGCTCAGGAGAAGGAGCGCGGTGAGCACGCGGTTGGCGAAGAGGTGCCGACCGCCCTCGACGACGTCGCGGGCGAAGCCGCGCAGGCCCTGCTCGGCCTCGCCGAGCGGGTCCCGGCGCGGGACCACCCTGGCCACCACCGCCGCGGCCACGAGGAAGGTCGCCAGGTCGAACAGCAGCCCCTGGGTGGCGCTGGTGGCCGTGACGACGATGCCACCGACCGCGAGGCCGATGGCCTGGTTGACCTGCTCCGCGAGGGTGTTGACGCCGAAGGCCCGGGCGTACAGCCGGCGGTCGGGGAAGAGGTCGGTCAGGAGCATCTGGTTGGCGGCCACGGCGGGGCCGCCGCCCAGCTCGAGCACGAAGAGGAGGACGAGCAGCACGGCTACCGGGGCGGAGGACGCGACCGCCGCCAGCAGGGCGACCACGAACAGCGCGCGGACCAGGTGGCTTCCGATCAGCACGTACTTGTAGGGCACGCGGTCGGCGAACGGGGAGAGCAGCATCCGGCCGAAGACCGACGGGAGCAGCGACACCGCGAAGGTCGCGGCGGTCGCGACCGCCGAGCCGGTGCGCTCGAAGACCACCGCTGCCACGGTGATCCGGGCGATGTAGTCGCCCCAGGTGGAGAGGCTGGCGGCGAGGAAGGTGGGGAGGAAGGCAGGGGCGCGCAGCACCTCCCCGAATGAGGGAACCCCCTCGTGCCGACCGCCCCTCACGCGCATGGGGCTGACCGTACCCCGCTAGGGGGTGTCGTAAAAGTCGAGCTCCACAACGGTTCGGGCGCGTCGCGCCACCCGCCGGTAGGACTCGGCCAGCTCGGCGCCGCTGCCGGGCTCTCCGCCCATGATCCGGCTGACGCCGTCCGCGACGCGCAGGTCCGACGGCACGCTGTCGACAGGGCGCCCGCGGAACAGCACCGCGGCGTTGCGCATCCGGGAGGCGAGGGTCCACGACGCGGCCAGGGCCTCAGCGTGCGAAGGGTCGAGCAGGCCGGCCTTCTCCAGGGCGTGGAGGGCAGGCATCGTGGCGGTCGTGCGCAGGTCCGGCACCTCGTGGGCGTGGCACATCTGGTGCAGCTGGACGGTCCACTCCACGTCGCTCAGGCCGCCGCGCCCGAGTTTGAAGTGGGTCTTGGGGTCGGCCCCTCGGGGCAGCCGCTCGGCCTCCATCCGCGCCTTGAGCCTCCTGATCTCGCGCACCTGCGCAGGGGTCAGGCCCTCCGGCGGCCAGCGCAGCGGGTCGATCAGCTCGACGAAGCGCCACCCGAGGTCCTGGTCACCGGCGATGGGCGCCGCCCGCAGGAGCGCCTGGGACTCCCAGGTGAGGGACCAGCGCTCGTAGTACGCGCGATAGCTCTCCAGGCTCCGCACGAGCGGGCCGTTCTTGCCCTCGGGGCGCAGGTCCGCGTCGAGGCCGAGCTGCGGGTCGGGGCCCTGCGAGCCGAGCAGCCGGCGCAGCTCCTGCACCACCTCGAGGGCCTGGGTCTGCGCGAGGTCCTCCGACGCGCCCTGCTGCGGGTCGTGGACGAAGAGGACGTCGGCGTCGCTGCCGTACCCGGACTCGCCGCCGCCGAGCCGTCCCATCCCCACGACGAGCAGGGACGTGCACAGGCTCCCTCCATGTCGCTCCGCGACGACTCGGGAGGCGACCTCCAGGCTGGCCTCGATGAGCGCGGCCGAGAGGTCCGTGAGCGCGAGACCGACGGCGTCGAGGTCCAGCTGCCCGCTGAGGTCCGCCACCGCGATCCGGAAGAGCTCCTGGCGGCGCACGCCCCGGGCAGCCAGGACCGCGCGCTCCGCGTCGTCCTTGCGCCCGGCCGCCGCGGCCATCCGCCGGACGAGGTCCTCCCGGGGGCGCGGGGTGAGCCCGCCGCTGTCCCCGAGGATCGCCACCGCCTCAGGAGCACCCATCAACAGGTCCGCGGCGAACCGGCTGCGGGCCAGGGTGTGCGCGAGCCGCTCGGCCGCGGACCCCTCGTCGCGCAGCAGCCGGAGGTACCAGTGGGTGGATCCGAGGTCCTCGCTCACCTTCCGGAACGCCAGCAGCCCACCGTCGGGGTCGGCCTCGTCGGCGAACCAGCCGAGCATCACCGGGAGCAGGGTCTTCTGGATCGCGGCGCGGCGGCTGACCCCGGCGGTGAGCGCCTCGAGGTGCCGGATCGCCCCCGCCGGGTCGCGGAAGCCGAGGGCGGCCAGCCGCTCCCGCGCCGCCTCCGGGGTCAGCCGGGCCTCGCTCGAGCTGAGCCGGGCCACGGCCGCGAGCAGCGGCCGGTAGAACAGCCGCTCGTGGATGCGGCGCACCTCACGGGCCTGCCGCTGCCACCGGGAGACCACCTCGGCCACCGCGTCGCGGCGGTGCCCCAGGCCGCGCCCCAGCCGGCGCAGGTCGGACTCCGTCGTCGGCATCAGGTGGGTGCGCCGGAGCCGGTAGAGCTGGATACGGTGCTCGAGGGTGCGAAGGAGGCGGTAGTTGGCGTCGAGCGTGGCGGCGTCCTCGCGACCGACGTACCCGCCGCGGGCCAGAGCGTCGAGGGCCTCGAGGGTGGTGCCGGAGCGCAGTGAGTCGTCCGCCCGCCCGTGCACCAGCTGGAGCAGCTGGACGCTGAACTCGACGTCACGCAGGCCCCCCGGCCCCAGCTTGAGCTGCCGGTCGGCCTCGTTGGCCGGCACGTGCTGCTCGACGCGTCGCCGCATCGCCTGGACGTCCTCGACGAAGTTCTCCCGGGAGGCGGCCTGCCAGACCATCGGCGACACCGCCGCGAGGTACCGCTCCCCCAGCTCGCGGTCGCCCGCCACCGGACGGGCCTTGAGCAGGGCCTGGAACTCCCAGGTCTTCGCCCAGCGCTCGTAGTAGGCGCGGTGGCTCTCGACGGTGCGCACCAGCGGGCCGTGCTTCCCCTCGGGGCGCAGCGCCGCGTCGACCGGCCAGAGGGTGCCCTTCGCCGTCGAGGTCGAGCACGCCCGCATCAGGTTGGTCGCGAGCGCGGTGGCCGCCGCGAGAGCGGTCGTCTCGTCGGCGCCCTCGGCCGGCTCGGCGACGAAGATGACGTCGACGTCGCTGACGTAGTTCAGCTCGCGGCCGCCGGTCTTGCCCATGCCGATGACCGACAGCCGGCAGCGGTCGGCCTGCTCCCCCAGCTCGGCATGGGCGATCACGAGCGCCGCCTCGAGCGCGGCCTCCGCGAGGTCGGCGAGGGCCTCGGCGGTGTCCGGCAGGGTCTGGGTCGGGTCCGGCGAGGTGAGGTCGAGCGCCGCGATCCCCAGCAGCTCGCGTCGATAGGCCACGCGCAGTGCGTCGTATGCCGTGTCGTCGCCGGGGTCGCGGACCGCCGAGACCAGGGTCCGGGCCCGCTCTGCCGCCGCGCGCGGGCGGGCCTCGGTCACGCTGCGCCAGTGCTCGGGGTGGGCGACCAGGTGGTCGGCCAGGGCGGTCGAGGCTCCCAGCACCGCGAGCAGGCGGTCGCGCTCGGGCCCGCTGTGGCGCAGCGCCCCGGTCAGCCCGGTCACCTGGGCCGCCGGACCCCCCTCGGCGTCACGGCGCTGCGGCTCCGAGGCGCGCAACGCCTCCATCAGCCGGACCAGGCTGAGCAGCGCGAGGTCGGGGTCCGCCGTGACGCCCAGCGCGTCGGGCAGCCCGTCGCTGAACACGTCGTCGAGCGGGTCGACCAGACCGCGCAGGGCGGGGTCGGCGAGCAGCTGCTCCGCCCGGGCACCGTCGGCGAAACCGAGGCGCGCCAAGGCCACCGACCGGGAGGACTGGCGCGCGCTGGTGCTCACGTCCCCAACCTAACGGGGCCGCAGCCCGCCCGGACGCCCGCCTCAGAGTCCGGGCAGGTAGCGCTCGAGCTCGAAGCGGGTGATCTCGCCGCGGTAGTCGTCCCACTCGGCGCGCTTGTTGCGCAGGAAGAAGTCGAAGACGTGCTCGCCGAGCGTGTCGGCCACCAGCTCGCTCTTCTCCATGACCCCGATCGCCTCGTGCAGCGACGACGGCAGCGGCTCGATGCCCATCGCGTGCCGCTCGGAGCCGGTGAGGCTCCACACGTCGTCCTCGGTCTCGGGCGGGAGCTCGTAGTCCTCCTCGATGCCCTTGAGCCCGGCGGCGAGCAGGAGCGCGAAGGCGAGGTAGGGGTTGCAGGCCGCGTCGAGGGTGCGCACCTCGACCCGGCTGCTCTGGCCCTTGAGCGGCTTGTACATGGGGACCCGCACCATCGCGCTGCGGTTGTTGTGGCCCCAGGTGAGGTGGGCGGGCGCCTCGCCGCCGCCCCAGAGCCGCTTGTAGGAGTTGACCCACTGGTTGGTCACGGCCGTGACCTCGGCCCCGTGGCGCAGCAGGCCCGCGATGAACTGCCTGCCCACCTTGGACAGCTGGTAGGGAGCGCCGGCCTCGTAGAACGCGTTGCTGTCCCCCTCGAACAAGGACATGTGGGTGTGCATGCCGGAGCCGGGGTACTCGGAGAACGGCTTCGGCATGAACGACGCGAAGATGCCCTGCTCGAGCGCCACCTCCTTGATGACGGTCCGGAAGGTCATGATGTTGTCGGCCGTCGACAGCGCGTCGGCGTAGCGCAGGTCGATCTCGTTCTGGCCGGGTGCTCCCTCGTGGTGGCTGAACTCGACCGAGATGCCCATCGACTCGAGCATCGTGATGGCGGCGCGGCGGAAGTCGTGGCCGGTGCCGTGCGGGACGTGGTCGAAGTAGCCCGCCTGGTCGACCGGCTCGGGCCGCTCCCCCGGCCGGAAGCCGCTCTTGAGGAGGAAGAACTCGATCTCGGGGTGGGTGTAGAAGGTGAAGCCGAGGTCGGCCGCCTTGCCGAGCATCCGCTGCAGCACGTGGCGCGGGTCGGCCCAGCTGGGGGTGCCGTCGGGGAGCGTGATGTCGCAGAACATGCGCGCGGTGCCGGGGCTGTCGCCGCGCCACGGCAGCACCTGGAACGTCGCGGGGTCGGGCTTGGCGAGCATGTCGGCCTCGTAGACGCGGGCGAAGCCCTCGATGGCCGAGCCGTCGAAGCCGATGCCCTCGGCGAAGGCTCCCTCGAGCTCGGCGGGGGCGACCGCCACGGACTTGAGGGTCCCGAGCACATCGGTGAACCACAGGCGGACGAAGCGGATGTCCCGCTCCTCGATGGTCCGGAGGACGAACTCCTGCTGACGATCCATGGGTCGAATCCTGCCCTAGTTCTGCTTCGCGGCGGTCAAGGGTTCACGGGGTGTCACGCCTGCAGCACCGCCTGGGCAGCGTTGTGGCCGGGTATGCCGGACACGCCGCCGCCGCGCCGCGCGCCCGCTCCCGCGAGCACGACCCGCTCGTGCCGGGTCTCCACGCCCCACCTGCCGACCTCGTCGGGGCGCTCGGCCCACGGCCACTGCAGCGAGCGGTGGAAGATGTTGCCCCCGGGCAGTGCCACGTCGCGCTCGAGCTCGACCGGGGTCCGCGCCTCCAGGCAGTAGGCGCCGGAGGGGTCGCGCAGCAGGACGTCCTGGATCGGCTCGGCGAGCACCGAGTTGAGCGACTCGAGGGTGTGGCTGAGAGCGAGGTCGCGCATCTCGTCGTGGTCCTCCCGGAACAGCCGAGCCGGCATGTGCAGCCCGAAGAGCGTGAGCGTCTGCGCGCTGGTGTCGGCGAGCCCCGGGCCGAGGATGCTGCGGTCGGAGAGGCTGTGGCAGTAGATCTCGCACGGGGGGAGCCGCGGCACGTGGCCGGCGGCAGCGGCGGCATACGCGTCCTGGAGCTGCTGGTAGCCCTCGTTGATGTGGAAGGTGCCGGCGAACGCGGCCTCCGGGTCGGCAGCCCCGTCGCGCAGGCGTGGCAGGCGGGTCAGCAGCATGTTGACCTTGAGCTGGGCGCCCTCCGGCGACTCCTCGGTCTCCACCGGGTCGGCCCCGGCCGCGGCCAGCAGCTGGTTCAGGACCGCGGGCGCGCAGCCCGCGTGCACGCGGGCGGCACGGGCCGAGCCGCCCTCCCACGACACCTCTCCGTCCGGGCTCACCGAGGTGGCCGGTGTGCTGGTCCTGATCTCGGCGCCCGCCTGGGTGGCGGCCCTGGCCAGGGCGTCGGTGACCGCTCCCATCCCGCCGACCGGTACGTCCCAGTCACCCGTGCCGCCGCCGATCAGGTGGTAGAGGAAGCAGACGTTCTGGCGCAGGTCGGCCCCTCGCAGGTCCGCGAACGTGCCGATCAGGGCGTCGGTGGCGACGATGCCGCGCACCGTGTCGTCGGCGAACGTCTGCTCGAGGACCTCGCCCAGGGGCCGCTCCACCAGCGCGCGCCAGAGCTCGTCGTCGGCGACCAGCTCGGCCATCTCGGCGGCCGGGCGGAGCGGCTCGAGGACGGTGGGGAACACGCGCTGGGCGAGGCTGCCCACCCTGCCGTAGAAGCGCTCCCACTGCTCGTGCTCCGCTGTGGACCCGGTGAGCCGGCGGAACGCCTCCGCGGTGGCTCCCGGGTCTCCGTGGTCGACGAGGACCGAGCGCCCGGGGTGCCCCGGTACCGGGGTGAACGAGGAGTAGCGGCGGCGGATGAGCCGCACGTCGAGGTCGAGGTCCTCGATCACCTGACGGGGCATCAGCGACACGAGGTACGAGTACCGCGACAGGCGGGCGTCCACGCCCGGGAAGGCCTGCGCGGAGACCGCCGCCCCGCCGATGTGGTCGCTCGCCTCCAGGACGAGGACGCGCCTGCCGGCCCGTGCCAGGTAGGCCGCGGCCGTGAGTCCGTTGTGCCCGGCGCCGATGACGATGTCGTCGTAGTCCACGGCGCCAATCTAGGGGCGAACGGCGCGGGGCACCGGCTGGGGCACGCAGCGGGGCCCCGGGAGTGCTCCCGGGGCCCCGCCTGGTGCTGGTTACTGCCGGTGGGCCGGCGTCGTCACCAGGTGACCGAGAGCGACATGGTGTCGCCCCGCTGCTTGAGCACCCGGATCTTGACGCCCGAGCCCGCGGTCTTGGTCGAGGACCAGGGGTTGTCGGCCGTCCAGTACTTGTTCGGGTAGGCGTCGTCGAACGTGGAGATCGCCGCCTGCGGCTTCACCGTGACCGGGACACCGTTGCGGTGGAAGGTGACCTTGTCGGTCTTCTCCAGGCCGAACGTGGCGTCCCACGGCTGGCGCCGGTTGCCCAGCTTGGCGCCGTCGGGGAAGGTGATCGGCGCCGGGCGGGCGTCGACCGGGAGCGCCTGGCCACCACCGGGGTGCGCCGAGGTGTTGTTGTCGCCGTAGGCGCCGTCGGCGTACCAGACGAGCATGCCGTTCTGGTACGGGAACCGCTCCACCCAGTTCGGCTTGGTGTTGGCCCAGCCGAAGTTGTACGGGCCGGTCTTCAGCGTGGCGTCGTAGCCCTTGTAGACCCGGTTCTCGACGAGGTAGTAGTGCGCTGCCTTCTCGGACGTCGTCCCGCCCATGCGGGTGAACCCGTCGGCGGTCCAGCCGTTGGTGCCCGACTCGACGTCGTCGGTGAAGACGCTGGCGCCGTCGGCGGTCAGCTCGATGTCGTCGATGAACGGGCCCTTGTAGTGCAGGCCACCGTCGGTCGCGTAGCGGAAGCGCACCTGGACCTGCTTGCCGGCGTAGGCGCCGAGGTCCCAGGCCTTCTTCACCCACGCGCTCTCGCCGCCGATGGCGTCGAGCTCGTCCCAGGTCGCGCCGCCGTCGTCGGAGGCCTCGACGAAGAGGTAGTCGTAGCCCTCCTCGATCTCGTACTCGAGCCAGGCCGACAGCGAGGCGGTGGTCTTGCCGGTCAGGTCGACGGAGCGGGTCAGGGTGTTCTGCAGGTTGTCGGCCGAGCCGCCCCACCACTCGTAGGAGCCCGAGTGCGGGGTGTTGTAGTCCGTCACCACGGTCTTGTCCGGGAGGTTGACGATGAGGGCCTGCGGCTTCCACTTGTCGTCACGGTCGGCCGGGCCGAGCTCGATCCGGCGGTCGCCGCCCTTCTGCACGACCTGGAAGTCGAGCCAGCCGAGCTGCAGCTTCTCCCACGGGCCCATGTAGCCGGGCGTCGTGCCGATGGAGTCCTTGCCGTGGTTCAGCCACGAGCCACCGGACATGAGGGACCAGAAGCCGGTGCCGTTGTCACCACCCGCGGTGTCGTAGAGGTCGGGCAGGCCGAGGTCGTGGCCGAACTCGTGGGTGAAGACGCCGAGCCCGCCGTTCTCCGGCTCGGTGGTGTAGTCACCGACCCAGATGTTCGAGCCGCCGATCTTGGCGCCGCCGAGCTTGTTCTCGCCGGGGCCGGTCTTGCCGATGTCGGTGGAGTTGACGTACCAGCGGTGCGACCAGATCGCGTCCTCGCCGAGCTTCCCGCCGCCGGCTTCCTCGCCCTCGCCGGCGTGGATCGCCTGGAAGTGGTCGATGTAGCCGTCGGCCTCGTTGAAGTTGCCGTCACCGTCGGCGTCGTAGCGGTCGACCTGGTCGAACTGCGTGAGGTACTCCGCGATCTGAGCCTCCGTCTTGCCGGCCGCGACCTGAGCCTCGTACCACGCGTTGACGGTGTCCTGGATGTAGGACCAGTAGCCCTCGCGCTCGTTGTCGTTGTCGCCGTACGTGGCTGCCTCGCCCTTGACCTGGACCCAGTCGGAGACGTCGCCCTTGGCCAGGAAACGGCCGTTGGACTGCTTGAGGTAGAAGTCCTTGAAGGACTCACCGTCGCCGAACATCATGTCCTGGAAGTGCTTCTGGTTGAAGTCGGGGACCCAGTACGTGGAGTTGTCGTCGGTCGCGTCGCCGTTCCACTTCCGGTCGGGCTGGGGGATCTCGTTGTGCCCCATGTCGCTGAACTCGGAGAGGATCGTGAAGATCGACTCCTCACGGTCGACGGGGTAGGAGACGTAGCGGTCCTTGGCCTTCTTCCCCCTCTTGTCCTTCTTGCCCTCGAGCTTGATGACGCGCTCGCCGCCGCGGGTCTCGGTCTTCGCCTCGCCCTGGACCAGCTTGGTCACGGCCTCCTTGCGCAACGCG